>MWEJ01000046.1 GCA_002071025.1 Verrucomicrobia bacterium ADurb.Bin070
CGAGAACATCCGTGTCAGTTCGCGCATGGCGATCCAGCACGGCAAGGCCTTTGTCGGCGACGAGCTGGCGGCTGAGGCGGAATTCCGCTGCGTGCTAGGTCCGTCGGCTTAATGCGTCGAAAGGGTCCGTTCCATACACACAGGGAGGGACGGGCGTCCGCCCGTCCTGGGTAAGCAGACGCTTACCCCTCCCGCGTGTGTTTTCTTATCTTGGCGTCTTATAGGTTGCCCGGCGATGGTATCAGTTCCAGTTCGGACCAGGCTCCCCAGTCGCCGCTGCTGTCGTCCTTCTCGCCGGCATCCGTGATCAGCAGCAGGCTCACGGTCTGGCCGGCCCACGGCGCCAGGCTGCCTTCCAGCGTATACCACGCATGGGCGGTAACTTGGCGCCGTGCGATTTCTTGGCGCTGTCCCCCCGCATCCTCCACCGCGATTTTGAACAGCAGGCCGTCCCCCGCGTCACTACCGTCTTTTTTGCCGACCGCGCAGCGGATCTGTAACGTTTCGGACGGCAGCGCCAAGCTGTAGCGCGCAAAAGTATACCCGGTGCCGCCCTTGTAAGGCGGATGCATGAAAAGCCCGCGCGGTTTGGTGTGGCCGCCGCAGGTCGACGACGACGCATAGAGCTGCGCGCCGGTCGCCCCGTCCAGTTCGCGTTCAATCTGGCCGCGCACCGCCATGCCGCGCGCGTACCAGGCGGGCAGCGGTCGCCCAGGCTTCGCCGCTGGAGCCGGGGGCGAAGGTGGCGGCTCTTCAACCGTGAAATCGATCCACGCGCCTTCGCGCTCGAACCAGAGCCGAGCCCCGGGCCGCGCGTCGGCCGGAATCGTCACCGCATGTTCGGCGGTCCCCTGGATCAGCACGCGCTCGCCCGGTTTGACGCGCTCACGCGCACAGGTGAGCACAGCCGCCGGAGCGGTCGCGCCGCGCCGCACGCGGTAACTGAACGCGCCCTTGACCGGCCGCACAAAACTGAGGCCGCGCGCCGTGCGCACGTCTGCGACGCCGAGCACGCCGTGGGTGGCGTCCAGCGCCACCGCGTCACTGAAGGTGTACGGGAAACCCGCCTCCTCGCAGGTGTGCATCAGAATTTCCGCCAAGCCGTTTGTCAGTGCGCGGCAGATCGCGACACCTGCGGCCGCGCCTTCGGCAAACCGTGTGAAATGGCCGCGCCCGTCGATGTAAGTGTAGGCCGGCGCGACCGAGAGGTCGGCGCGGCGGCCGTTGACCGAACCGCTGAACACGCGCACCGCGCCGTCTCCGCTGCGCCCCCAATAACCGTTGGGCGGCAGGTCGAGCGGCTGCTCGGCCACCGTCACCGCCATGCGCGCATCCGGATGTCCGTTGACCGCCGTGACCGTGCCGTCGGCGTAGCGGGTCACCACCTGCGAGCGCGTGTAGGCGCCGTTGGCCAGCGCGGCGGACGTCTCGTGCAGCGTGCCGGCCGCGTCCGCATAGCGGATCGTCTCGGTTGCGGCCTGCGTGTATCGGCTGGCCAGCGCCTGCAGCATGTAGTAGCTGCGCAGCTCGCCGTCGCGCCCGTACAGCAGGAAGCCGGGATGGCCGAACGCCACCGTGGCGGCCAAGAAGCGGTCTTTCGCGACGTCCGGATCAGCCGGTACGCTCTTGCCGGGATAGAACATGTCGAGATTGCCCATGCCGAAGTTGCAGCAGAGCGGGTGCAGGCAGCGCAGGTCGAAATCGACCAGCCACGGATTTTCGTGAATGCGGTAGTTCTGGTCCTGCGCATAGTTGCCGTCGGTCAGGCCGCAGTACGGGAAATGGTTGTTACCCTCCGAGTAGACCGGCCCGTCCCAGGCGGCCTTCTGCAGCAGCATGATCTCGCCGTATGCGTAAAAGACCGCCGCAAAGGTGCCGGCGCCCGGAACGCGCGCGTCGTAGTCCACGCGGCTCCAGGGCGTGACCGCGGTGTGGACATCGCAGTATGCGGTGCTGAAGCCGAACTTCTTCTCAATAATCGGCGCGAGGCGTTCACAATATTCGACCGCGCGGGCGGGCTTGGGCGCGTAGCAGCGCTCCCACGCGTGCTGCAATTGATTCTCGCGCGTGCGTGAAATCAGATCGATGTGCCAGAACCCGTTGACCGGCGCGAAATCGGTGAAGTTGTTGTAGGGCCCGTAGACAAAGCCCAATTCGTCCTGCATGATGCGGGCGTAGTCATACTGGCCTTTGTCGCCGCCTTTTTTGGGCGCGGGGTCGGTGCGGAAGGTGAAACTCTCGTTGCCGTCGCGCCAGCCGGTTTCGTGATCGGTCACCACCAGTTCCGTCATGCCCCAGCGGTGCACCGCGCGCCAATAGGCCGCGTCGCGCGCGCGGTCGCTCGCCCCGTGCGCACGCCAGACCCGCGTACCGGTGACGCCCTTCCAAGGCGAGGGTGGGTTCGGAATGTTGGGCAGCACGTCGTCAAAACGCGGCGAGAGCGTCAGCACGAAACGTTCAAAGCACGGGTTGCGCCGGCCGTCGGTCTTCGGCACATAGCGCGTGCCGCCGTTACTGGCCAGCGAGCCGTCGAAGCGCACGTTTTCGGCAAACGGAGTGGAGGCGTTTGACTGCGTCCAGTCGATGTGCGCCAGATAAAAGAGCGGTGCGTCGGGGCTGCCCGACACGATCACCGTTGGCCGCGCCAAGCCGTCGGCATAGCCGTACGTGTAGTAAGGCAGCGTGGCGAGGCGCGGATTGACAAAGCCGCGCGTGGCGCCGAAACGCACCTCGCCGATCTCGCCCTGACCGGCCTGAACGTCCATCACCAGCGACTTGCCCGAGAGATGAAAGCGGAGGTGCGCCTCGACGCTGCGTCCGCCCTGCGTCAGCCGTCCCGCGTAGGTGACGCTCTTGCCGTCGGTCGTGACCGTCACCGTCTCGCTCTCGGCGCGCGCCAGCGCACCGGTCGGCGTGGACGGCGCGAAGTACAGGCCGCCGCCCAGCCCGACACTCGTCCAGGCCCCGCCGTCGGCCCAGCGCACGGCCAGCTCGTCCCACGCGCCGAGCTGCGCGGGCAGACGGAATTCGAGGCGTCCGTCCTCGCCCTCACGCACCAGATAGTAGCGGCCCGACTCGCCGCGACCGACACGGTTCACGGAGGGCGCGGAGTCGCGCGGCACGATGGTCAGCGGCGTGTTTGGAAAAGGCAGAACCGCAACACCGGTGTTCGCGCCCGGATCGCACGCCGGAAAGATCCGCACGCCGCGTTGTGGCCGCGGGGCGAAGGCGAGCGGCTCAAACCGTTCGGTGAAGACCGCCAGACTGTTCAAGAAGATCACCCGTTCTTCGGTATTGCGACCGTTGGTGATATCGATCGCCGTCAACGCTGCGCCGCCGGCGACGCGCTCGACCTGCGCCGGCTCAAGCCGGCGGTGGCAGAGGAACCACTCTTTGAAATGCACGCGGGCGAGCGGCACCGCGAAGCTTGCGCCGGCGCTGTCGGTGAAATGCAGCGTGACCGACACCGGCGGTGTACCGGGATCGGCCGCGTAGCTGTGGTTGTTGCCGTAGATCCAGCAGGTCACGGCGTCAAACGCGCCGGTCACCGCCACCGGTGCCGGCGGCCGGAGCGTGACGCGCGGCTGAGGACCGGTGGCTCGGTAGGCGAGCTTGGCCACGGCGTCGCCGAAGAGCAACACCTCGTCCGAACGTTCGAAGCGCGCCTCGGCGTCGTTCGTTTCGACACGCCACCCCGTCACCCCGTTGAACGGGATCAACGCCGGATGGTCATCCTGCAGGCGTCCGGCCCGCACCCGCTCGTACGGAGGCTGCCCCGCGCCTTGGGCACACATCGCCCCTGTGAGAAGTGCAATTCCGATCCATCTGCTCACGTCATTCCCCTCGCTTGCCGAATTCCATTTTTTTCGCTGCATACAGTCTATGCGTTCATCGGCCCACTGACAACATCACAAATCAGAATATGGCGCGTTAGTGCCAATATTCTGGATGAGGTTTTGTAAGGCAGCGACGGACATCAAGTTCGACGACCGGGTAAAGATGCGGATTAACAACGATCCTGTTGACGGCTTCCTGAACTGCTGCAAGAAACCTTCTGCCGAGGCCGGATTGTTGCGTTTCATAGTAAGTGGCGGCCTCGACCATCTCGGTCTCTGCGCAAGGATGGAACTTGACCGTTTTCATACCAACGCCGCGAACGCCTCGTCAAATACATTTTCAGCATGACGAAGCGCGACTGCGCCACGATCCAGTTCCGAGCAACGCCGACGAATTTCCTCCCGCCATTTACTGGATAGTGGGGGACTATCGGGCGCGTCAAGACTCTCGATCAGTTTCTCGGCCACGAACGCCCGTAGCGGCGACGGCAGTTCCAGTGCCTCGGCCACAACGTTTTCAACAGTCACACTCATGTCGCCATTGTACCATTTCTAATCCCGCTAGCAATCGGCCTTTTTCTGCCTTTTGCGAACCTCTGGTTACACTGATTACACCTCAAGAATAACGGGCGGTCTCGCCGAGACCGCCCGGCCGACTGCAAGACCCTGTCGGTTGAGAGACAGAAGCAGGAAGGAAGGATGCGTGACAGGAACCTGAAACCAGAAACCCGAAACCTCAACGGTCAGTGAAACGGATGCGCCCTGGCCGACGTTTCTGCTTGCCGCAGCTCCCGTGCATCGGTAAAGTCTATGCGTGATGCCAGCCCACCTCTACATCCATGTCCCATTTTGTGACGGCAAATGCCACTACTGCGGTTTTTTTTCGGTTGTGGCGGCACCGAGCGTAATTGACCTTTACAGTATGCTGCCGGCGCGCGAATACGATTGCCGACGCGCCCTGCTGCCCGAGATTGACAACGGACCACTGCGTACGCTCTACATGGGCGGGGGTACGCCGGCCATGCTGGGCTGCGAGGGGCTGAAACGGCTAGCCGACGCATTGGCTACACGGCTGCCGCTCGGGGCCGTCGAGGAATGGACCGTGGAACTCAACCCCGCCTCGGCCTCGGACAGCATCCTCAAAGCCTTGGCTGCCATCGGCGTGAACCGCATCAGCATCGGCGTGCAGAGCTTTGATGACGCCACCCTAGCCCGAATGGGCCGTCGGCATGATGCCCAGGCGGCCTCCGCGGCGGTGAAACGGGCGCAGGACGCAGGGTTTGAGAACACCGGCATCGACTTGATCGCCGGGCTGCCGGGCGTGTCGCCCGCGCTCTGGCAGGAGACGCTCGAGCATGCGATGTCGCTCTCGCTCAAGCATCTTTCGGTTTACGCGCTCACCTTGGAGCCCGGCACGCCGCTGGCCGTGCAGGTCGCCGCAGGCCTCGAGCTGCCTGACGACGAGGCGCAGCTCGCCGCGCTCACCCAGGCCGAGCGCGCACTGGCACAAACCGGCTTCACGCGGTATGAGATCTCAAACTACGCGCTCCCCGGCTTTGAATGCCGCCACAATCTGGCGGTGTGGCGCGGCCACGACTACCTGGGCCTCGGTCCGGCGGCGGCCTCGCGCATCGGCCGCTCGCGCTGGACCAACAGCGAAGACCTTGAAGAGTATATCCATGCCCTGAGCCGCGACAGCTTGCCCCCCGGCGAACACGACACACTCGGCGCGGCAGAGGACGCGGCGGAGCGGGCGCTCTTCGCCCTGCGCCTGCACGAAGGGGTTGATCCTGCAGCCGACGCGCTGCGCTTTCCGGCGCTGAGCGCGCAGGCGGAGCTTTGGGAGCGCCGCCTTGACGAGCTGGCCGCGCAGGGGATCACCGAGCGCGGCGGACGGCGCTGGCGGTTGACGGCGCGCGGGCGCGAGGTGTGCGACGCGGTCCTGCGTGAACTCGTCTGACCTGCTGGAAAGGAACGGCCGCTGTGATCATCCAGACACCCGCGATCGCGCTGCACATCCGCCCTTGGTCGCAGACCTCCCACATGGTGACCTGGCTTACGCCGGGCCACGGGCGAATTGTGACGGCCGTCAAAGGCGCCTGCCGCCCCAAGAGCGCGTTCTTGGGGCAGTACGATCTCTTTTACACCTGCGACCTGCTTTTCTACCGGCGCGAGCATGACGGCGTGCACGCGATTCGGGCGTGTTCCCCGATCGACCTGCGCGAGCCGCTGCGCAGCCGCTGGCGGCACGCCGTGGCGGCCGGCTACCTCTGCGACCTCACGGCGCGTGTCGTGCCCGGCCAGCAGGAGTCCGCCGCCCTGTTCAGCTTGCTGAGCCAGACGCTCGACCGGTTGGCCCACGGCTCCGAGACCGACGACCTGCGCGGCCTGCTGCTCTGGCATGAAGCCCACCTGCTGCGGCTTCTCGGCCTGCTGCCCGATCTCGCCACCTGTCCGCAGTGCCATCTGCCCGAGCGCATCTGGCTGCGCTTTTCCCTGCCCTCCGGGCGTCTGAGCTGTCCGCATCTCGCCAAGAGCCAGCCCGGCGAAGCCTCTTTGTCACTGCATCGCGCGGTGCGTGATTTGTTTCTCAGCCTGAGAGATGCCCCCTGCTATGAGGCGGCGTCCACAGCGGTTCAGCTCCAAAAAAAAGCGCCAGGCGTGAATCTTCTCCTTGGCTTATCCCGATTTCTTGGTATGTTTATGGTGTTTCATCTCGAAGTGCCCTCGGCTGTCCGTCGTGTCGCTTGGGAGATGTTGGACACAACCCCTACGCAGAAACCTGCGTGATAGGAGACCAAGATACCATGAAGTGCGCCCCCTTGTTCAGCCTGACCCTGGCTTCCACGCTGGTGGTCGCAACCGGCTGCAAAAAAGAATCTGAGGTCGCGAAGGCCGCCGACACCCCCGCCGCGCCCGTCGCCGTGCCCGCCGAGCCCGCCGCAGACCCGAACGAAGTCGTTGCTTCCGTGAACGACACAAAGTATCTGCGCAAAGACATGGCTGCGGTGGTTGACGCATTGATCAAGGCGCAAAACGTGCCGGCCGAACAGATGGCGGAGGCCAGAAAATATTTCGAGCAGCGTGCGGCATACAGTTTCATCATGAAAACGCTTCTCCTCGGCGAAGCCAAAAAGCAGGCGATCACCGTGACCGACGAAGACCGCAAGACCCAGCTCGCCAAGATGGAAGAGGCGCTGAAACCTCAGAACAAGACGCCTGATCAGTATTTCAAGGAGTCGCCGCTGGGCGAGGAGGCCGCCCGCGCCGAGTTTGAGGACGGCATGGTGATCGACAAGCTCATCCAGAAGAATGTGCTGGCCGACATCAAGATCGACGAGGCGGATGTCAAGAAAGCGATCGCCGACGTCGAGAAGGGCAATGCCGAGATCGCCGAGAAGAACAAGGGGCTCGATACGGACAAGGCCGCGAAGAAAGCCAAGATCGAGAGTATCAAGCAGCAGATCGCCGGCGGTGCAGATTTCGCAGAGCTGGCCAAGGCGAACTCCGACTGTCCCAGCGGCCAGAAAGGCGGCGACCTCGGCGAGTTCACGCGCGGCCAGATGGTCAAGCCCTTTGAGGATGCCGCCTTCACGCAGGAGATCGGCAAGGTCGGCGATATCATCGAAACGCAGTTCGGCTACCACCTGATCAAGGTCACGGCCAAATCGCCGGCAACCGAAGCCAAGGGCGACACGCCGGCGAAGCCCGAGGCCGTCACGGCGTCGCACATCTTGGTGAAGATCGACCAGGCGCAGCAACCGCAGCCGGTGCCCACCGCCGAGCAGGTCACCGAGCAGCTCAAGCAGGGCAAGTCGCGCGAAGCGGTCCAAAAATATATCGAGGGCCTGAAGGCCGCCGCGAAGATCGAAACGGTCTTCAAAGAGATGCAGCTCTAAGCTGCGGCGCGCAGGTTTGAACAAACAAAAGGAACGCTGAGCACTCAGCGTTCCTTTTGTTTTTTATCCAGACACGGCCCTGTTAAAAACAGAGCGGCGCGGACCGAAGCCCGCGCCGCCGCGTCGCGACAACCCCTTGCGGGATGCGCGATATCGTCGCGCCTATTTGCCCCAGGGCTTGCCCGGCAGCGGCGCCTGATCGTCGCCGTACTCCGGCATCGCCACATCGCCCGCCTCGAACTCCTGCCAAGTCGGCTTGCAGACGAGATTGTAATAGGGCGAGTTCTGGTTCTCGATGACATCCGACATGCGGACCGTCTGGCCGGTGTAGGCCGATATACGCCCGATGATCGCGCAGGCTGTACCCATCGCGATGCTTTCGCCCTCATTCATGAGCGGGATCTGACCGAGGATGCCGCGCAGCAGGTTTTCGTGCTCGATCACGTACGGATTGCCATCTTTGATCGCGTAGGTGTTGCCGTTGAGCGTATAGGTGTCGCCTTCAAGCTTCAGCGCCTCGCCGCCGACCTTCTGGATTTTGCCGCCGCCCGAGATCTCGAACTGCTCCGTGCGGAAACGCTCGCCCACGAAGCCGCTGGTCCCGCCGATCTGGCGGCACTGGCTGTGGATGTGGATGCCGTCACCGTAGTCGAAGTCCACGCCGAAATAGTCGTACTGGTTGCCCGAAACGCGGCGCGCGCGCCCGCCGAAGGCTCCGGCCGTACGCGGGTAGCGCCCGATGAACCAGTTCGCGACATCCAAGTTATGGACGTGCTGCTCGACGATGTGGTCGCCGGACATTTCCGTCCAGTTCACCCAGTTGCTGCACAGGTAGGCATCGTTCCTCATGCCCTCCTTGCGCGCGCGCACCCACGGCACCGTGCCGTTCCAGTAAACCGCGCCACCCAACACTTGGCCGACCTTGCCCTGCTGCAGCGCCAGGGCCTGTAGCAGATAGCCCTTCTGATGACGGCGCTGCGAGCCGGCCACCAGGGCGAGATTCTTCTCTTTGGCCAACTTGGCCGCCGCCAGGAACTGGCGCAGGCCCGGTCCGTCGACCGCCACCGGCTTCTCGGCGAAGACGTGCTTGCCGGCCTTGATCGCCGCCTCGACATGGACCGGACGGAAATTCGGCGGCGTTGCCGTCACGATGATTTCGCAGTCAGAGGCCACGACCTTTTTGTAGCTGTTCGCGTCCCAGAAGGCGTTTTTCTCGTCGCAGCCGAACTTCTTCGCGGCCCTTTGGCGCGATCTTCGAAGAAGTCGCACACGGCGACCAGCTTGACTTCGTGGCCAAGATTCTTGGCCGCCTCGATGATCTGCGCCATCGCGCCCGAACAGCGCCCGCCCGCGCCGATCATGCCGACCTTGAATACGCGCGGCGCGTTCTGCGCAATCGAAATCGTCGGCGCCGCCGCCATCATCGCCGCAAACACACTGGAACCCTTGATGAACTCTCTACGGTTTTGCATCTATCTCTCCCTGACAAATCATGCACGAATGGACGCATCCACTCATGCAATAATGAACGAACGAACTTCCTTACGCCATCGCCCACTGCTCGCGCAGCATCGTGGCCATATTGCGGATCAACCGGATCTTCTCCTCCTGAGGCAGCCCCTTCTTGGGGTCCTCAGGGTTCTTGGGCCAGCCGCCCTCGAAGCTGACCGCTCCGCGGTAGCCGATGAGCTTGAGGCCCTTGAATCCGTCCACGTAGTTGTCGGCATCGCGGTGCACGCCGGGGATGATCCGCTCTTTCAACCCGGCGATGTGCACATGCGTCAACAACTTGCCGCCGCAGATAAAGGCGCCCATGAAGCTGGTCTCTTCCAACCCCATGTGCCAGAAATCGCCCATGACCGTCGCGCCCGGCCCGATGTCCGCCGCGATGCGCGCGCCGTCCGCCACCTGCCGCAAGAAGGGTGTCTCGTTGCGCCGCAGCGGCTCCAACACGATCGACGTTCCGTGCTTGTGCGCGTGCTCCGCCAGACGCTTGCCGGTGTTCTCGACAAAATCCTTGCGCAGTTCCTTGGCGCTCAACCGGCCCGGCTCGCTCAGCTTGCCACGCGCCGGGCAGATGATCAGGCCCACCGACTTCATCTTGCCGAGCGCCTCAAGCACCGGCAGGAACTTCTGCACCTCGGCCTCGCGCTTCTCAGGCTCCGCGTACGAAAAATCGCTCGGCCCGCACGCCGTAGCGAGAAACAGCTTGCGCCCCTTCATCGCCTCGATCAGCGCGTCACAGTTTTTGATCGGCCAGTCGCCCGAAGGGATTTCGACCGCCGTAAAGCCGTTGGCCTCAAGGAAATCCAGTTTTTCTTTGATCTCGCCGCCCGGGATCGCCCCCCACTGCAGGCACAGATTCAATTCGGCCGGCTTCTCCGGCGGTGTCAGCTTCGGCATGCCGTTCCCTCCGCCTGCTTGATCCGCCGCGGCGCGCGGCGCGCCGCACACGGTGGCGACCCCGGCCACCGCCGAAGCCGCGAGAAAATCACGTCTCTTCATGATTGCCATCCTCCTGTTTAACCCTCTCCCCAAGGGTCATATCGTCGCTTACAGTATCACGGCGAAGGTTGCCCGGTCAAGGCTTTGACGGGAATCGGCGGGATCAGCGGGGTGCCGGGGCGGAAAGCAACGCGGTAGCCAATCCCCCTCCGTTTTGTTAGTCTTCCCGGTGTGGGAAGGAGCGACGCGGCATGACGCCGCGCAAGGCACAGTCCCGGCACGCACCGGGAACACGCCGCAACCGACCCTGGAGAAACGCATGCAGATCACGCGAAACGCAGACCGGGCCGCACGCTGGATGGCGGCCGTCATGTGCGCCGCCGCCCTGTCAGGCAGGGGCGAGCCGACCCCCGCGCTCAACTGGCGCATGGACACGTACGAGCCGGTGCCGCCACGCCTGGCCGACCCGCTGGACGGCGCCACGCTGAGCGTCTCCGGCCAATGGAGCGACCGCGGCCCGCACTTCGTGACCGACGGCAAGGTCGACGCGAACAACCACTGGGCCTGCGAGCAGCTCCCCGCCGTGCTGACCGTCGCGCTGCGCGAACCCGCCACGCTGCAGGCAGCCCGCATCTGGTTCTACTTCGGCGAGCCGCGCGTCTACGCGTTTTTCCTCGAGGCCTCGCCGGACGGCAAGACGTGGACACGCGTGGCGGACTGGACCCGGAACGACCGCCCGGCCACCGCCGAAGGCTTTGTCGTGCCGTTCTCGCAGCCGGTCGAGGCGCGCGCGCTGCGAGTCACGATCACCGACAGCAGCGTGCGCGGCGCCGGCGGGCACATCGTCGAGTTTCAGGTCACGCCGACCGACTTCGCGCCGGGCCTGCGCGGCCGTTGCGTGCCGCTCGACCGCATCACCGCCGCCAACGCCGAGGGCGACGAGACGCAACGCTGCTGGCGCGCCTCCGCCTGGCGCAACGAACGCGCCCACGGTCAGTTCGTCGTCTGGTCCTCCGAACCGGTCCCGCAACTGCGCCTGAGCTGCTCGGCGCTGCGTGGCGCGCGCGGCGCTGAGATCCCGGCCGCCGCGGCCGTGCCGCGTTTTGTGCGCTACGTGCTGGCTGACAAGCAGCCGGTCGGCGACATTCTCGACACCGCCGAGCGACTCGACCTGCCGGCCGGCGGCTACAGGCCAGTCTGGCTGACCGTGACGGTTCCGCCACGCGCCAAGCCCGGCCTCTACCGCGGCACCCTGACCGTCACCGGCGAAGGTGGGCGTGTGCTCGCCTTTCCGCTGGAACTGACTGTCCTCGCAGCCCGGCTGCCCGACCCTGAGGACTGGGCCTTCTTCCTCGACCTGTGGCAGCACCCGTGGGCCGTCGCGCGCTACCACGGCGTGAAGCCCTTCTCGCCAGAGCACTACCGCGTGCTGGAGCCCATCTACCGCGAGCTGGCCGGCGCGGGACAGAAAGCGCTGACCGTGACCATCACTGATCTGCCGTGGAACCATCAGAATTTCGACGCCTACCACACGATGATCCCGCGCGTGAAACATCCCGACGGCACATGGTCGTTCGACTACGCGCTCTTCGACGCGTATGTCGCCTTCGGCCGGCGCTGCGGCATCGGCCCGCAGATCCACTGCTACACCATGGCGACGTGGGGCAATCGCGTCTCCTACACCGACGGGGCAACCGGCGACACCGTACGCCCGGTCCTGAAGCCGGGAACCCCGGAGCACGAGGCCTACTGGGGTCCGTTCCTCAAGGATTTCCAGCGCCACCTCGCGCGCAAAGGCTGGGCGGACGACACCTATATCGCCATGGACGAACGCGGCGCGGACGACACGCGCGCCACCGCCGACTGCGTCAAAAAATACGCGCCTCGCCTGAAGGTCGCGATGCCCGGCAACCACCCGCCCAGCCATTTCAAGGGGATCGACCTCGCCAACTACTGCCAGTTCATCAGCCACGTCGACCACGCCTTCCTGCAAGAGGCCGCGCAACGCCGCATGCAAGGCAAGACCACCACGTTCTACGTCTGCTGCGGCCCCCGCCGGCCGAACACCTTCTCGGCCAGTCCGGCCGCCGAACCGGTTTGGCTCGGGCTCTATGCCGCCGCCAACGGACTCGACGGCTTCCTGCGCTGGGCGTTCGTCAACTGGCCGCGCGACCCGCTCTATGACTCCAGCTTCGGCCCCTGGCCCGCCGGCGACACCTTCCTGCTCTATCCGGGGCCGCGTGCTTCGGTGCGCTGGGAACTGCTGCGCGACGGCATCGAGGAGGCGGAAAAGATCCGCCTGCTGCGCGCCGAAAAGGCCGTGACGCCCGCCTTGGCCGACCTGCTCGCGCAGTATGATTTCAAGCGCGCCGAAAAATCAGACGCCGCCGCCCTGGACGCCCTGGTCGAACGCACTCGCCAAGCCGTGCAGCAGGCCGCCGCCGCGCTGCGCTGAACACCTGACGGCGACGGCTGAGGGGCCCACAAACAGGTAACCGGCGGGGCATTGTTGATTGCCAAAGGCCGGCGAGATTCCGTATACTGGCGCGACTTTTTACCGTTCAAGACGTTTGGAGAGCAACCATGGCCTACGACAAGATCACCCTGCCCGCTTTCGGCGAAAAAATCACCCTGTCCGGCGACGGCACCCTGAAGGTGCCGGACCGTCCGATCGTCCCCTTCATCGAAGGCGACGGCACCGGCCCCGATATCACGCGCGCCGCGATGATCGCGTGGGACGCCGCCGTGGCCGCCGCGTACGGCGACCGCCGCAAGATCGCCTGGATGGAGGTTTACGCCGGCGAGAAGGCCAATGCCGTGTACGGCGACGGCACCTGGCTGCCGGCCGAGACGCTGGCGGCCTGCCGCGACTATTTGGTTTCGATCAAAGGTCCGCTGACCACGCCGGTCGGCGGCGGCATCCGCTCGCTCAACGTGGCCCTGCGCCAGGAACTCGACCTCTACGTCTGCCTGCGCCCGGTGCGCTGGTTTCAGGGCGTGCCCTCGCCGGTGAAGCATCCCGAGCTGACCGACATGGTGATCTTCCGCGAGAACACCGAAGACATCTATGCCGGCATCGAGTGGCTGGCCCGGACTGAGGACGCCCGCAAGGTCATCGCCTTCCTGCAGAACGAGATGGGCGTAACGAAGATCCGTTTCCCCGAATCGTCGTCGATCGGCATCAAGCCGGTCTCGGTCGAAGGCACCCAGCGCCTGGTCAAGGCCGCGCTCGACTATGCCATCGCCAACGACCGCGCCTCGGTGACCCTGGTCCACAAGGGCAACATCATGAAGTTCACCGAGGGCGCCTTCCGCGACTGGGGCTACCAGCTTGCCCGCGAGGCCTACGGCGCCACACTCATCGGCGACGGCCCCTGGTGTTCGTTCAAGAACCCCAAGACCGGCCGCGAGATCATCGTGAAAGACTGCATCGCCGACGCCTTCCTGCAGCAGCTCCTCACCCGCCCCGCAGAATACGATGTGATCGCCACCCTCAATCTGAACGGCGATTACATTTCAGACGCCCTCGCGGCCTGCGTCGGCGGCATCGGCATCGCGCCCGGCGGCAACATCAACTACACCACCGGCGTGGCGGTCTTCGAGGCGACCCACGGCACGGCCCCCAAATACGCCAATCTGGACAAGGTCAACCCCGGCTCGCTCATCCTCTCCGGCGAGATGATGCTGCGCTACATGGGCTGGACCGAAGCCGCCGACCGGCTGATCGCGGCCATGGACACCGTGATCGCGGCCAAAACCGTGACCTACGATTTCGCGCGCCTGATGGAGGGTGCCACCGAAGTCTCGTGCAGCGCGTTCGGCAAAGCCCTTGCCGACGCGATGAGCTGAGCAACATCGGCCATTGGCAAGCAAGGAGCCACCTCATGCAAAACGATTTCGACAGAGAAAAGCATGTATACCGCAATAGTGAGTTCGCCGAAATTCTGAAGGATGCTGTGCTTTTTTTTCACGGAACGCCCGTTTTCGCGATTCCTCCTCCCCAAACGTTTGTTGGTGCGGGTGTATATGCGCTTTACTACCTTGGCAAGTCTGGAATCTATTCAAAATTCGGAAACGAAATCAACCGTACCGCTTACAATGTTCCCATCTACGTGGGGAAAGCCGTCCCTGATGGATGGCGACAGAGCCGGAACACAAGTGCTACAGATGGAAAGAACAAATTGTTTTCGCGTATCAAAGAACATGCCAGAAGCATTCAAGCTGTTCGCAGCTTATCCGTGAACGAATTCCATTGCCGCTTCATGATTTTTGAGGGAGAAGCGCAGAACATGATTGCAGCTGTCGAGGCAGCTTTGATTGCAGAAAAAACTCCCCTGTGGAACAGCGTGGTTGACGGTTTTGGGAATCATGCGCCCGGCGTTAAACGCAAAACATGCTGCGAGTGGATCGTCTCTAAGAAGCTATACAATTATCCCGTCACTGATGAAGAGATTGACAATCATTCTGAATTGCTTTCCGTCAGACGACTGATTCTGATGCGAAAAAACGATAAGCCCCTCTACTTCGCCATAAGAGGATATTCCATTGAAACAAAAGCGACGCTGGAAAAACTCGGGTACCCTGGCAATAAAAAACACGCCGCAAAGACCCGATACCTCCTGTACAAACTCCAACCGATTTCGGACGCACCGCCGATGATTAATCTCGCCGAGTCCAGATTACTTCTCGGAAAAGGTGCTGGGCACAGATGACCATCTGGGCTTCCTGCAATCCTGCATTGCCCGCCCATAACCTTTCGTGTATCTTGTCTCCATGATCATACGTACTACCGCCTACCCCCGTGCGGCGCTCATCGGGAACCCTTCCGACGGCTACTTCGGGAAAACCATCGCCTTCACCTTCTCGAATTTCTCCGCGCGCGTCACCTTGTACGAGTCGCCTGAACTCGAGATCGTG
>MWEJ01000047.1 GCA_002071025.1 Verrucomicrobia bacterium ADurb.Bin070
GCACGCGCCCGACGCGCAGTTGCAGGAGGACGCGCAGCTTCTCGGGGTCGTGGCCTCGATGCTGGCGCGCGCCGTACTGCTGCGCCGCGACGTGCTGGCCCAGCAAGAGTCGCTCAAGGAGGAGAACCGGCAGCTCCGCGCCGAGCTGACGCGCCGCTATCACCCCGACAACATCATCGGCAATTCGCGTGAAATGCAGGGGGTGTATGACCAGATTTATCAAGTGGCCAAGAGCCAGGCCACGGTGCTGATCCACGGCGAGACCGGCACCGGCAAAGAGCTGGTGGCGCATGCGCTACACTACGCGAGCAACCGCGCGTCAGGTCCGTTCGTGCGCGTGCACTGCGCGGCTCTGCCGGAGAACCTGATCGAGAGCGAGTTATTCGGTCACGTGAAGGGTGCCTTTACTGGCGCGGTCACCGACCGCAAGGGGCGTTTCGAGTTGGCAGACGGCGGCACGATCCTGCTGGACGAGATTGGCGAGATTCCGCTGCCGATCCAGGCCAAGCTGCTGCGCGTGCTGCAGGAGCGCGAGTTCGAACGCGTGGGCGGCGTGAAGACCATCAAGGTCAACGTGCGCATCATCGCGGCCACGCACCGCGATCTTCAGAAAATGTCAGAGCAGCGGCTGTTCCGCGAGGACCTCTACTATCGCCTCAGCGTCTTTCCGATCTACATCCCGCCGCTGGTCAAGCGCAAGGCCGACATCCTGCTGCTGGCCGATTACTTCATGGCCAAGTACGCCGAGCAGAACGGCAAGAAGGTTTCCAAGTTTTCCAACGACGCGGTCGATCTGCTGATGCGCCATACGTGGCCCGGCAACGTGCGCGAGCTGGAGAACTGCATCGAGCGCGCCGTGCTGCTTACCGACGATGAGGTGATCCGGGCGTCGTCGCTGCCTTCTTCGATCCAGCTCCCCGGCGAGCCGGACGAGGCACCGAAGCCACTCGCGCCGACGCTGACCGAGGGCGCGTCGCTGGGCGACATGGTGGGTGTGTACGAAAAAGCGATACTGACCGAAGCGTTGAAACTCAACCGGGGCAACATCGCGGCGACGGCGCGCCAGTTGAGTTCCACGCCGCGGATCGTCGGCTACAAGGCCAAGCAATATGGCCTGGTCGCGGAGTGATCAGGAGGCCGGTGAAAACTGATCTTTGCCGACGCCGCATTCCGGGCAGCACCAGTCGTCCGGAATCGCCTCGAACGGCGTGCCGGCCGCGACGCCGTTGTCCGGGTCGCCTGTCTCGGGGTCATACACATACCCGCACACATTGCACACGTATTTCTGCATAGAAGGAATCCTTTCTGTTAGCGTCTAAGTAAACCGGGTTTGTTGAAACCGGTCAATCGTTTTCTTGGCGCGTTTCCTGGTCGGGACAACTGTCGGAGGCGCGCTCGCCGCGCGGTTCCATGTCCGGCGTGATCGTCAGCGGCGGCAGGGGACGTTCCGGCGCGGGGAGCGACTGAAACCCGCACTGGCCGATCGGCAGGCCCTGGCCGCGGAAAATGTGTTCGAACTCGGTCTGCTCGTGCGGGGCGCGCACCATCGCGGGGATCTCACGAAAGCGCGGGTCGGCGGCGAGCCGCGTACGGATCTCGGCGAAATAGTCAAGGTGGTCGGTGGCGACCTGCACCGTGCCCCCGATCACGAGTCGCGCCCAGAGCGCGTCGAGAAAGAGCGGCGAGAAGAGGCGACGATTGTGGTGGTGGCGTTTGGGCCAGGGGTCCGGAAAGAAGACATAGACGGTGCGCACGCGGTGGGCCGGCAGCAGGTAGTAGAAGGTGTAGAACGCCTCGAGCCGCAGCACGCGGAGGTTGTCGAGCTTGAGGCGCCCGGCCTTCTTGTCCAGCTTGGCCACGCGCGACAACATGCGCTCGATGCCGAGATACTGGGTCTCCGGGTGCTGCGCGGCGCGCGCGGCAAGAAAGCGTCCTTTGCCGCAGCCGATCTCGATTTCAAGCGGGCGGGCGGGATCGAACAGGGTGTCGATCGGCAGGGGGACAGTCAGGCTGGTCACCGGAATGACGCGGGAGGGAGTGAGAAGTACGGGCATAGAGACGGTCGGGGGTAGGAGTGAGGGGCGCGGGCACGCTGCGGGGCGGCGGATGCTGTTCACGGCGGCGGTTCGGCGGCTGGCCCGGCTAGACAGCCGAGCGCGGCGAGAAAGGCGGCGGCGGGGCGGACCGGACGCAGCGTTCGACTGTCTACATGGGCATGGACCGTATAGCCTTCGGCGAGCAGGCGTCCGTCGCGGCGCACTTCGCAGGCAATCTTCAGGCGGACGCCTTTAAAAGAGTCACACCAGGCCACGATCTCCAGCAGGTCGTCGTAGGTGGCGGGCGCATGGTACTGAACGTGCGCCTCCAACACCGGCAGGGCATGCCCACCGGCCTCCAGTTCGCGGTAGGTGATGCCGCAGGCGCGCATCAGCTCGTTGCGGCCGCGTTCGAAAAGGGTCAGATAGTTGGCGTAGTAGACCACGTGCATCTGGTCGGTGTCGGCATACGGCACGCGGTACGCGAGGGTGATGCGTTTCGGTTCAGACATCTCAGGTTCCTTCATCGATACGGAGGCAGTGTAGAGGGCTCGGTCAGGGTTGGCAAGCGCTCTTTTCGGGCAACGCAGGATTGACATCCGCGCCGGTGTGGCGCATGCTACAAGCACCCTTTTATCTCACCCCTTTTGGCTTAGGAGGCGGCTCGAATGGTTGGTTCATTTCTGTTGCCGGCGGGTTTGCCGCTGGCCTCTCTGCTCAGCGGTTTTCTGACATCGAACATGATGGGAAAAGGCATCGTGCTGGTTCAACTCGCCAGCTCGATCGTGGCTGCCGCGATCATCATCGGCAAGAATAAGGAGCTCAACAGCATTGCGCGTAACAGCAAGCGTTTCCTGCGTGAATTCCTGCTCGGGCGGGACGTGCTCGACTACTACCTGCTGCGTAAAAAAGGCGTGATGACCGCGCTCGAACTGATCTACGACCGCACCTGCGAGCGCATGGTCAAGCTGCTCGATCCCGACATGCGGCGCTCGGTCATCGGCCGCCAGAGCGATGCCGCCCAGGCGGCGCTCTCGGCCCGCGAGATCGAGCTGGTGCGCAGCACCTGTGAGCACACCGTACAGGAAGAGGAGATCCGCATTGAACACGGCATGGGCCTGCTGGCGACGATCGTGACCGCCTCGCCGATGCTGGGCCTGCTCGGAACGGTGTGGGGCGTGCTGGACGCCTTCGCCGATATGGGCGCCAAAGGCACGGTGCTGCTCTCGGAGATCGCGCCCTCGATCTCGTCTGCGCTGGTCACCACCGTGGTGGGCCTGCTGGTGGCGATCCCCAGCGCCATCTTTTACAATGCGCTCGCCGCCAAGGTCCGACAGCTCTCGACCGACATGGTCGGGTTCGCCGACGAGCTGATGGGGCGGGTTGCCTGCGAATTTCAGGGGAGGAGCGACTGATGGCTCTGCGGCGTCTGGGTCGCAAGAAGGCTTCAGGGGTCATCAACAACATCGACATGACGTCGTTGATCGACCTGACCTTTCTCTTGCTGATCACCTTTATCATTACGATGCCCGCGATCGAACAGGGCATCTCGGTGAAGCTGCCGCAAGGCAAAGCGGACGCGCTTCCGGTCAAAAAGTCGAACGTGGTCACGCTCGATGCCGAGGGGCGGGCCTACCTCAACAACCGCGAGATCACCCTCGAGGATCTGGAGCGTACGCTGGGCAACCTCGCGGCGGAGGATCCGGATGTCGCCGTGCTGGTGCGCGGTGATGAGCGCTTGGAGTACGGCAAGGTGGTGCAAGTGATGAAGATCCTCTACAAGGTGCGGATCACGCGCATGGCGCTGGTCACCCAATCGGACTGAATGACGCGTGAAGACGGGACCGGTCAATTCCTATTCTCTGAAGTGGTCGATGGCGCTGCACGGCATCCTGCTGGCGGTGGCGGTCGTGGTGCCGCTGATTCCTGGCTGCCGTCCCAAGGAGCTCGCGATCCCGCTCGATTTCACGGTCGTGCTGGAAGAAAACCTCGTGGAGCCGAATGTGCCGGACGAGCCGTCGCCAGCCCCCGACCCGAAACCGCAACCCGAGCCGCCCAAGCCGACGCCGCTGCCCGAGCCGCCCAAGCCGGCACCGTTGCCCGAACCGCCCAAGGACGCGGTGGTGGCCGAAAAAAAACCGGACCCGCCCAAGAAGAAACCCGAGAAGAAGCCGGACCCGCCCAAAAAACAGCCTGAGAAAAAACCGGCCCCACCCAAGCCGCCGCCGAAAAAACCTGACTTTCAGAAGGGGCGGCGGGTGGAGGCCCCGAAGCCCAAGCCGCCGCGTTTTGAAGATCTCTACAAACCGTACGATCCGAGCAAGCCCGCCAGCACAAAGCCGGTGACCGATAAAAAATTGTCGCGGGCGGAGATCGAGAAGGCGCTGCGCGACGGCGCGCGTGCCGGCACGCGCAACAGCATTCCCGAAGATGAGATCTCGCGCTGCGTGCTGCTGGTGCGGCGCGCGCTCTATGAAGCCTGGGTGCAGCCGGGTGCCGGCGACGCCGGTCCGCGGCCCGCTTTGCTGGACATCCGTCTGGACAGCACGGGCCGGATCGTCAGCTACCGGATCCGGCAATCTTCCGGCAGCGCCTTCTTTGATCAGACCGTGCTGAAAGCCGCCGCCAACGCTCAGCCCATCCGCGGGCTCTCCCTCGCCTTCCTCAAGCAATATGAAGTCTTGACGGTTGAATTCAAACTGGAGTGATCCTCGGCGGGGTGTCCGGAATCGTACGGCACGCTGCTTCAGACGGCTGTGATGTGACCTCTGGCCTGTGTCATGCGCTCGCCCTAGAACTCTGTACGGCTTAATAATTCGGACAGGATTACATGATTTTCATGATGTAACTGATTGATTCCAATCATGTTAATCCTGTAATCCTGTCTAGAAAAAACCGACGTTTTGGGTTTTACAGCCTACTCGACTCCCTGCCGCCATCCGCGCGATAAAAAAAGGCGGCGCCCGCGAGGGGCACCGCCACAGAGTGTTTGCTGGCACGCGCTGGATGATTACCAGCGGCTGCCGCCGCGGTCACCACCGCGGTCGCGACCGCGGAAACCGCCGCCGCCGCCGCGCTCTTCACGCGGCTTCGGCTGCGACTCGTTGACGCGCAGCTTACGCCCTTCGATGTCATATCCGTTCAGCGCGTCGATCGCTTGCTGAGCCTGGGCCCGGTCTGCCATCTCGACGAAACCAAACCCCTTGGACCGGCCTGTCATGCGGTCGATCACGACACGCGCCGAGGCAACCTCACCATGTGCCGCGAAAAGACCTCTCAGGTCGTCGTCTGTCGTTGAGTACGGAAGGTTGCCAACATAGATGTCCATGCCTGCGTTCCTCGTGTTTTCACTATCCAGCCATGTTGTTGCTTGAGCCGGCTGCACCAGAACCCATGGCTTGGCCTGCTGCAGCGGACATGTCGCCATGCCCCGGAACCCCATCGTTTCAACAACACGCGTCACCGAAACGGCAGAGAACCCCGAAGAATCAAAAAACCCATTTATGTAAACAGGATAATGGCATTCTGTTCTTATAAGCAAGAGCAAAATGATAAAAGATTGGGAAAAATGGGTCGCGGCTATCGCGTTCACAGCACGCTGAACAAGGTCCCGCGCGCCGTGTCGCGGAGGTAGCCGTCCGCAGTCTGCCAGGCACGCCGTCCGGAGGGCGTGGCGAAGCGGCCCAGTTGCGCAGGCGTGAGCCGCTCCGTGAAACGCAGCGTGTCGGCCGCGAGGTCGCCGATCAGCGTGACGGTCGCATCGGGGGCAAAGAGGGCCGCACCGACAGTCAACGGCGTCACGCCGAAGTCGAGAACCGATGTCCCGGCGAAGAGTGTCTGTCCGGCGGTGTTGAGCGCGGCGGGGGATTCGGGACGGACGGTGGCGCCGTCGAGCGTGAGCGCGGCGCCGCCCGCGAAGGCGTCGGCCGTGGCGAGCGAAAGGGCGGCGTTGGTGGAGAGGCCCACCGTGAGCGGCACGTTCTGCGCGGCGTCGATGCGCAGCTCCGCCCCGGTCAGGACGGTGAGCGTGTTCGTGCCGGCGAGGGCGTTCGCCGCCTCGAGGCGCAGCGTGCCGCCGCTCACGGTGACCGGCCCGCCAAAGGTGCTGCCGGAGGCCGCGAGGATCAGGGCGGCGGGGCCGGACTTGATCAACGGCTGGTTGTAGCGTCCGGCCTCCGGGTAATCATGCAACGGAGCGGCGACGGTGAAGTCGGCGCGGCGGTGAGCGTGACAGAATCGGGCGCGTCCAGAGTGAGCAGTGACGCGGCGCCGGCTAGATCGACGCGCGCAGGGAGCATCCGGACGGGGGAGAAGGCGGCCCCCTCCAGGGTGATGCGTCCCGGCAGGGCGGTCTGTTCCCGGGCGGCCACGCCGGCGGTTGTCAGAATGGCTTGGAGGCGCACGATGTTGATGCCGTCTGCGGTGTCGGGGCCGGCGGCCAGCGGCAGCGCGTCTCCGGCGAGGTCGAAGTCAATGCCGCGGCGGTCTTGAACCGTGCTTTCGGGGAACACCAGTGCCTTGGCGTAAAGTGCGCGGGCGGAAAGCCCTTCCGCATCTTCCTTGAGTTCGACTTTGACGCAATAGGTGGCGTTGCTGGCGCAGGCCTGAAACTGGACCGTGGCGGCCGTGGGCGACAGGCGTTGCCAATGGAAGGGCAGGGCTGGCAGGAGATCCCGGTTATTGACACGGCTGCCGCCCATGTGCGCCTCGAGATCGGTGATCCGGTCAAGCGTCGCGCCGCTGCCGGCGGCCAGCGGCGCGGGCGCGGCGGCGGGCAGATAGGTGCTGGTGGCGTGGGTCGGGAAGAGCGCGAAGGCGGGGCAGCCATACCCGGCGCTGGCGAGGCTGGTAGCGATGGTGCCGTTGACCGTGAGGGTGTCGAAGTCGAAGCCGACTTGGTAGCCGAGTGCCCTGTCGCGGTATCTCGCATACACGGCGCGGCCGTGAATGCCGTCCGGTTGCTGCGTCAGTTCGATCTTGAGACATTTCGTGTGCTGGCCGTTGTCGCGGCGCTGGAGTTGGAAGGATGCCGTGGCGCCCGTGTTCACAAAATAGAAGATGTGCGCGTCGGCATAGTCTTCATCGAACGATCCGCCGGCCATGAGGGCGGCGGCGGACCGGTAGTCCGCGAGCGAGGCGCCTGGAAAGAGCAGGGCGTCTGCGGATGTGATGAAGTTGGTGTGGATGAGCGGCGGCGGTGCGGGCGTGATCGCCACGGTCAGCTCCGGCGCGCGGAAGAGCGTCAGGCTGGAGGCGAAATAATTGGTGCCGTTCTCCGTACCGGCGGTGTCGAAATCAATGCGTCCGGTCATGTCGAAGAAGGTTTGGGCGTACCGGGCATAGGCGGCGCGGCCGTGAATGCCGTCCGGTTGCTGCGTGAGCGCAACTTTCACGCACTTGACGAATTTTCCGGATAGCGCGCCGTTCTCAAAGTACTGCAGTTGAAAAGCGGCATTCGCGCCGTCGTTGGTGAAATAGAAGGCGCGCGCGTGGCTGTTTTTGTAGGCAGCCGCTACGCTCTGTCCGGCGAGGGTCCCGTCAGCGCCGGTCACTTCGGCCAGCAAGGCGCCGGGAAAGAGCAGCACGCTGTCGGTGGGGATTGCGCCCGCGGCCCAGGCGAGCGGCGGCAGGGGTTCCCCGGACGTGGTCATGCCGCCTTCTATGGCAAGGTCCGGCGCGTCGGGCCGGATCGTGGTTTCGGCGGAGAGCGTGAATGCGGCTGCGATGTCCTGTGAAACGGTGATGACGGACGGATTGGTAACGGATGCGGTATCGCCGGCGCCGGGCACGGCAGCCGGCGACCAGGCGGCAGGATCGTGGAAATCACCCGTGCCTGCCGTGAAAACGTTTGTCGCGCCGGCGGCACCGGTCGCCAGCAGTACGACGATTGCGAACGAGTGTGATGCAACGGCATGCAACAGGTTTCGGATTCTCATGGTCGTCCTTTTTTTTGAAGCCCACAGCACAAAAACAATGACAATTACTTGGCCATAGTATTGATTCCGTGGAGCAAAGTCAGCAAGAAAGTCTGCAAATGAGTGACTGGAGTTCCGATGAGGCTTGCGCCGGAACCTGCCTTCAGGGTATTATAGTCCGCACACACGACCAAGGAGGGAACCATGTCTGGACAACTGATCGATTTGACGACTGACACGTTTGATGCGACCGTGGGCAGCGGCGTCACGCTGGTGGATTTTTGGGCACCTTGGTGCGGCCCGTGCAAGATGCAGACGCCGATTCTTGAGCAGCAGGTGGTGCCGGCGCTGGGCGGGCGTGCCAAGATCTGCAAGGTGAATGTGGACGACGCCAAGGAGTTGGCCGTGCGCTACGGGGTCAAGGGGATTCCGGCGCTCTTTATCTTTAAAGACGGCCAGGTGGTGCAGCAGTTTGTCGGCCTGCAGCGCGGGGATGCGCTGGTGTCTGCGCTGGAGGCTGCGCTGGGAGCCTGATTTTTTTAGAGCTTCCGTATTGACCGTCCGGCCAGATCCGCTATTATATCACGCTTTCATGTGTTTCGAGGAAGTGCATTAAGGAGCAACGTTTCATGGCGAATATCAAGAGTGCAGTCAAGCGTGCGAAACAGGCTGATGCCAATCACCTGCGCAACCGGTCGGTGAAGAGCAGCGTGTTGACGGCCCGGAAAAAGGTGCTTGAAGCCATCAGCACGGGGAACAAGGAAGAGGCTCAGAAGCTCTATTCCGCGTACTCCTCGAAACTGGACAAGGCGTCAAAGAAGGGCGTGGTGCCCAAGAACAACGCCAACCGCAAAAAGTCGCGCGTGGCGCTCAGCATCGCCAAAATGGCGTAACGCCTTCGCGTGTTCTAACGTGTTCAAGACCGGTCGCCGCACAGACGTGGGGGGACCGGATTTTCTGTTTTGACCGCTGACGGAGGCCGATGTGCGGACGTTGAGGGTCAGGGATTTGGGAGGCGGCACCGGCTACCTTGAGGTGCTGGCCTTGCAGGAGCAGGTTCATGCGCAGCGTGTGGCGGGGCAGTGCCCGGACACCCTGTTGCTCCTGGAGCATCGCCCTGTTTACACGCTGGGGCGTTCTGCGGCAGAGTCCCATGTGCTCTATTCCGAGGAACGTCTGCGCGCGGCCGGCATCGAACGGGTGGTGACCACGCGCGGCGGTGATGTGACCTATCACGGCCCGGGACAGTTGGTGGGTTACCCGCTTGTGCATCTGGGTGAAGCCGGACTGCGGGTGCTGGAATACATCGACGCCTTGGAGGAGACGCTGATCCGCGCCGTGTCTGCGTTCGGGGTCGTGGCCGGCCGCGACACGCGCAACCGCGGCGTATGGGTGGGTGACGCGAAACTTGCGGCGCTCGGGATCCGTGTCGCTCGCCAGGTGACGATGCATGGCTTTGCGTTGAATGTCGCGCCCCGCATGGACGATTACCGGGGGATCGTGGCGTGCGGGTTGCAGGACGCCGGTGTCACCTCGCTCGCGTTGCTGCTGGGCGAGCCCCCGGATATGGCCGCCGTGAAGCGGCAGGTTGAGTGCGCCTTCCGGGATGTGTTCGGCTACGGGGAGTCGGTATGAAATCTGAATTTCGCGATGCCGGCCTGGTGCTGCTGTCGACCCTGCTGGTGCCGCAGGTGTTTGTGCTAGCCTACTTTTATCCGCTGCTGATCACGGGCCCGGATCGCTGGCCCTTGTGGCTGGTTCTAGCCGATCTGGGGCTGAGCATCTCATGGGTTTCCTCCCCCTTTTTTCTGCTGGTCACCGTGCTCTACCGCGTGGCCGTCGCTCGGCGCATGCCCGCCACCTTTGTTTTCTTAACCGTCTTTGCAGCGGGTTATGTCGGCGTCGCCCTCTGGAACCGTCTGGTCTTCGACCTGTTCGGTTATCTGCGTTCGGCCTTGCCGCTGCTGCTCTGCTGTTCGGCCACAGCCGGTTACGCGCTGGCGCGCCGTGCATTCAGGATGGGCCTGACTGACGCGAGGTAGATCTCTCGTTCCCGCGCGAACGCCGTGCTCCTTCAAAAATACCCTGTCCCGGCGGTTGCCGCACTGTTGCGCAGCGATGTACAGTGACGTGCAGGTGTAGCCACCCTCCTCATGTGAGGGCCCGGCGGCCAACAACGGAACAGGGTATGACACAGGATTTTTCGGATGTGCTGGTGATCGGCGCGGGCGTGGTGGGCTGCGCGGTTGCGCGTGAGGTGTCACGCGATGCGTTGCGGGTCTGCGTGCTGGAGCAGGCGGGCGACGTGGCGGAGGGCAGCACCAAGGCCAACAGCGCGATCGTGCATGCGGGATATGATGCGGCGCCCGGATCGGCTAAGGCGCGGTTCAATGTGCGCGGTAACGCGCTCTTTGAAGCCTGGTGCCGCGAACTGGATGTGCCGTTCGTCCGCAACACGTCGCTGGTGGCTGCTTTCGGCGACCGCGATCTCGCCGCGCTCGAAGCCTTGCGGCTGCGCGGCGAGCGCAACGGCGTGCCGGGACTGCGGGTGCTCACGCGGGACGAGGTTCGCGCCCTGGAGCCGAATATCAACCGTGCGGTCGTCGGTGCGCTGCTCGCGCCCAGCGGCGGTATCTGCTGCCCGTACGGGCTCACTTTCCGGCTGGCCGAGCACGCGGCCGCAAATGGTGCCACCTTCTTTTTTGAACGCCGGGTCGTTGACGTGGCGCGCGCGGCCGACGGCCTCTGGCATGTGACGACTGCGGACGGCGGCGTGTTCCGTGCGCGCGCGGTGGTGAATGCCGCCGGACTCTACGCGGATGAGTTGAACAACCGGGTCAGCGCGCAGAAGCTTTCGATCACGCCGCGCCGCGGCGAGTATCTGATGATCGACAAGCAGTACGCCGGTACGTTTCGAGCGACAATTTTTCAGGTTCCGACACCGCTGGGCAAAGGCGTGTTGGTGTCGCCGACTGTGGACGGCACGTTGATTGTCGGGCCGACGGCAGAGGATATCGGTGACAAGAGCGACACCCGCACGACAGCCGACGGCCTGCGCAAGGTGATCGAATCGGCGGCGCGGGTTTGGGAGCAGGTGCCGGCGGGCGGTGTGATCGCCACCTTCTCCGGCCTGCGCGCCCATGGCGATCGGGATGACTTTGTGGTGGGCGAGGCTCCCGACGCGCCGTTCTTTTTCAACGCGGCAGCGATGGAGTCGCCGGGGCTCACCGCCGCGCCAGCCGTGGCGGTCTGGCTCGCAGAGCAGATCGGAAGAGCACTCGACGCGCAACGTGCAACGCACTACGTCCAACACACAGCAACTTGGAAACCGTTCCGAGAGATGACGGATGCGCAACGTATCGCCGCCATCGCGGATGACCCGTCCTACGGGCGGATCGTCTGCCGCTGCGAAAACGTGACGGAGGCCGAAATCCGGGCGGCGATCCGCTGCCGCATCGGGGCGCGGACTCTGGACGGCGTCAAGCGCCGCACGCGCGCGGGCATGGGGCGCTGCCAGGGCGGCTTCTGCACGCCGCGCATCATCGCGATCCTGTGCGAAGAGTTGGGATTGACGCCGGAGCAGATCACGAAATTCGGCGGGGGATCGAGTCTTTTAGTGACGACGCCCGGCGCACGACCCGCGACTCTCGGTCTTTCCCCCGAGCGTTGTGAGTCGTGTGTCGAGCGTCGGGAGGTCTGCCATGACTGAGGTCGATGTGCTGGTCATCGGCGGTGGACCGGCCGGTCTCGCCGCGGCGGTCGCGGCCCGCGAGGCGGGCTGCGGGAACGTGTTGGTGCTCGAGCGCGACGATCGTCTGGGCGGCATCTTGCAGCAATGCATCCACACGGGCTTCGGACTGCATGTGTTCAAAGAGGAGCTGACCGGGCCCGAGTACGCGCAGCGCTTCATCGACCGGGTGCGGGCGCTGCGGATTCCGGTGCAGTGCGGCACGATGGTGATGGACATCACGCGCGACCGCATTGTGACGGCTGTGAGCCCGGCGCATGGGCTGCAGCGGTTCCGCGCCAAGGCGATTGTGTTGGCGATGGGGTGCCGTGAACGCACGCGCGGCGCGCTGATGATTCCGGGGTGGCGGCCTGCCGGCGTCTACACGGCGGGTACGGCGCAACGGTTCGTGAACATGGAGGGCTGGATGCCGGGGCGCCGCGTGGTGATCCTCGGTTCAGGTGACATCGGGCTCATCATGGCGCGGCGTATGACGTTCGAAGGCGCGCAGGTGCTGGCGTGCGTGGAGCTGATGCCGTACTCCAGCGGGCTCACGCGCAACGTGGTGCAATGCCTTGACGATTTCAATATCCCATTGATGTTGAGCCATACGGTGACCGAGATCCACGGGCGCGAGCGCGTGGAGGGCGTCACGGTCGCGCAGGTCGATGCGCGGCGCAAGCCGATTCCCGGCACGGAGAAGCGGTTCGCCTGCGACACGCTGTTGCTGTCGGTCGGGCTGATTCCCGAGAACGAGCTGTCCAAGGCGGCGGGCGTCGAGCTGGCGCAGGCCACCTCGGGCCCTGTGGTGGACGAGTCGCTGCAGACCGGTGTGCCCGGCATTTTCGCCTGCGGCAACGTGTTGCACGTCCACGATCTCGTCGATTTCGTCACAATCGAGGCTGAAAGCGCTGGCAGGCGGGCGGCTGAGTACGCCAGAACGTTCAACGTTCAACGCTCAACGCTCAACGCTGAAGTCGGGGCTGTCCTTCGGGTCTTCGACGGCGCGGGGGTACGTGGTCTTGTGCCGCAGTCGATCTGTGCCGGGCGCCTGAAGGATGATGTCCCGCTGATGTTCCGGCCCGCTGCGGTCTTCAGGGATGCGGCGGTGGTCGTGCGGATCGACGATGCGGAGATCTCCCGCCGTAAGCATCGCATCCTGACG
This sequence comes from Verrucomicrobia bacterium ADurb.Bin070, assembly GCA_002071025.1. GTDB lineage: Bacteria > Verrucomicrobiota > Kiritimatiellia > RFP12 > UBA1067 > DUPH01. The sequence goes on from MWEJ01000047.1 coordinate 12,844, forward strand.
CCCGGCGAGATGGTGAGGGTACTGGTCTCCAAGGACGACCTCCGGCGGCATGCGCAGGGTCGGGAACTGACCGTGGAGGTGGAAGCGTGAGTGCGAAAACGATCACCTGCATCGGATGCCCCATGGGTTGCCGTCTGACCGTTGCGCTCGAGAACGGGAAGGTGACATCGGTGGATGGCGCGGGCTGCGGACGCGGCGCGGCCTATGCGCGGCAGGAGTGCGTGTGCCCGACGCGCCAGGTCACGACGCTGGCGCGTGTGCGGGGCCGGCGCGAGCCCCTCAGCGTGAAGACGGCGCAGCCGATCCCGAAGGCGTTGGTTTTCGCGTGCGTAGAGGAGATCCACCGGGCCCGCGTGGCCCCGCCGGTGAAGATCGGCGACGTGGTGGTGAAGAACGTATGCGGCACGGGCGTGGACGTTGTCGCGACGATGGATGTCGCAGCAGTTTCTGGAGATGGGGGTGCGGCGGATCTACACCGACTACCCGGCGCACCTGTTGCGTTTGAAACAGATGGCGGAAGGGCAGGAGTAATAAGTTGGCCTGCCGTGCGACGGGGCCGCGAGGGATTCGGGAAAACTCCAGGACAAGTTTTGACATGATATCTACCATATGGTAAAAACAATGGTATGAAAAGTACATTGACGATTGACAGTGCGGGGCGGATGGTGTTGCCGAAGGAGTTTCGCAAGCGTTTTGGTCTTCATACCGGGGCCAAACTCGAATTGCGGTTGAGCACAGAAGGTATGATACTCGCACCTTCTGAGACGCACCCGTCTATGACCAAGGAAGGTTGCCTGTACGTGCATGAGGGGGAACCAGAGGGAACGTTTTCGGGAATGACGGATCGCGCTCGCCGTGAGCGTGATCGGCAAGTTTGGGGCGGCCCTCTATGAAGATATTTTGCGACACCTCGGTATTGGTGGCGGGAAGTGTCAGGCGGCATCCGCATTTTAACCGGGCACAACCGGTGCTTGCGGCTGCTGGCAGTAAAAAGAACGAATATCTGATTTCCGCCCACAGTGTGGCAGAGGTGTATTCCGTTCTGACAAACCTGCCTGTTCAGCCCAAGATTGTGCCTGCGGAAGCGCAGATGATTGTTGAGGCCAATGTGCTCAAGCTCTTCCGCAGGGTAACCGTAACGGCGCGGATGTATGAGAATGCGGTTATGCGATGCGCGGAACTCGGCTTGCCCGGAGGTGTCATTTATGATGCTTTACTGTTGGAGTGTGCCCGATCCGTGTCGGCTGACCGGATTTATACATTTAACATTCGCGATTTTCAGCGGTTAGCGCCTGATTTGGCATCGCGTGTAAGCGCACCGTGATAAACCGCAAGAGCACAGTTTGGGGGAGTAGCAACACTATGAGGGTGATGTCTTTTTTTAAACCTGCGCCGCACCGGCCGGTGACTGGCACGCAGGAGGCGCAGGCGCGCGATTACCGCCGGAGCCGCCAGCAGGCGGTGTTTGTGATGGTGACGGTTTACGGGCTCTACTACGTCTGCCGGCTGAGCCTGAACGTGATGAAGAAACCTCTTGTGGATTCGGGGTATCTCACCACCGAGCAACTGGGGTACATCGGGTCGGCATTGTTCTTCGCCTACGCGGTCGGCAAATGCTTGAACGGTTTTCTGGCGGACCGCAGCGACATCCGCAAGTTCATGGCGGTCGGCCTGTTTGTCTCCGCCCTCGCCAACTTTGCTTTGGGGTTCCGCATGCCGGCGCTGCTGTTCGCGGCGCTGTGGGGCATCAACGGGTACGCGCAGTCCATGGGGGCGCCGGCCAGCGTGGTGGGGCTGGCCCGCTGGTTCAGCAACCGGGAGCGCGGGACTTACTACGGCATCTGGTGCACGAGCCACAACCTAGGCGAGGCGTTGACCTTCATTCTGACCTCGCTGGTCGTCTCCTCGTTCGGTTGGCAGTGGGGGTTCGCGGGCGCCGCGCTGTTCGGCTTTTTCGGCGCGGTGCTGGCTTGGGCTCTCTATCGGGACAGCCCGCAAAGCCGGGGCTTGCCGTCGATCGCCGACTGGTCCGGGGAGACCCTTTCGCCGGAAGAGGCGAAGGAGCACGAGTCGGTGGGGGCGGGTCAGAAGGCGGTTCTGACGAACTGGGCCGTGTGGATGATCGCGCTGGCGAGCGCGTTCATCTACGTGTCGCGCTACGCCATCAACAGT
>MWEJ01000048.1 GCA_002071025.1 Verrucomicrobia bacterium ADurb.Bin070
CCAGTACATCATGGACAACCTGGTGATCACCGAGGAATCGCTGTCGTGAGCAAGGCTTCAGGAAAACCGAATCGGAACACGAAAGCGGACGCAGGCGCCGGCCAGCCGCCCAGCCTGTTTGATGACATGGCGCTGTTTGACGCCGTGCCGACAGCGCCCGCCGAAGACGAGTCTGGCGCGGACATGCCGGGGCGGGAGGGCAGCCTTTCGTCAGCCGAACGCCAGGCTGCGGCCAGCGCGCATGGCGGCGACGGTCCGCTGCGCGAGCTGATGGACGGCAACTTCCTGCAGTTCGCCTCCTACACCATCTGCAACCGCGCCATCCCCACGGTCGAGGACGGCCTCAAGCCCGTGCAGCGACGCATCATGCACAGCCTGTGGGAAAAAGACGACGGCCGGTTCATCAAGGTCGCGAACGTGGTCGGCCACACGATGCAGTACCATCCGCACGGCGATGCGTCGATCGCGGACGCCATCGTCAATCTGGCGAACAAACGTTACCTCATCGAAGGCCAGGGAAACTACGGCAACATTTTTACCGGCGATCCCGCCGCCGCCTCCCGTTACATCGAATGCCGTCTCACGGAACTTGCGCGCAACGAGCTCTTCAACCCCAAGCTGACCGCCTTCATTCCCAGCTACGACGGCCGCAACAAAGAGCCGGTGCTGCTGCCCTGCAAACTGCCGCTGCTGCTGATGCTCGGCGCGGACGGCATCGCCGTGGGTCTTTCCACCGCGATCCTTCCTCATAATTTCATCGAGTTGCTGGAGGCTCAGATCGCCATCATCCAGAAAAAGCCGTTTCAGGTCTTCCCTGATTTTCAGACCGGCGGCATCATGGACGTCTCGGAATATGCGGACGGCAACGGCCGCGTCAAACTCCGCGCCGTGATCGAGCACCGCCAGCATAACAAGCTGGCCATCACCGCGCTGCCGTGCGGACAGACCACCGAATCGTTGATCGCCAACATCGAAGAGGCGATCAAGAAAAAGAAGGTGCCGGTCAAGCAGATCAGCGACTTCACCGCCGAAAAGGTCGAGATCGAGCTGACGCTCAACGTGGGCGCCACCCAAGACCAGACGGTCAAAGCGCTCTACGCTTTCACCTCCTGCGAGTCCTTCCTGTCGAGCCGACCGGTCGTCCTCTTCCACAACCGACCGCGCGAGATGTCGGTGAGCGAGATCCTGCACGCCTGCACCGAGCAGCTTCTGGACCTGTTGCTGCGTGAGCTTGAGTTGCGCCGCGGCGAATTGGACGACCTCTTCCACAGTAAGACGCTGGAGCAGATCTTCATCGAAGAGCGCATCTACAAACGCATCGAAGAGCAGACCAGTTACGAGGCGGTGCAGCAGGCGGTGCTCGACGGTTTCACGCCGTATCTCAAACGGCTGCGCCGCGCGGTCACGCTTGACGATGTCGAATCGCTGCTGCAGATCAAGATTCGGCGCATCTCGCGCTATGACATCGAGCGTAACCGTCAAGAAATCGAAGGGATCCTGCGCGAAGAGAGCGAGGTCGCGGAGAACATCAAGGGGTTGCGCGGATACGCGGTGCGCTACCTGAAAAACCTGATCAAGAAATACCGGCCCGTCTATCCGCGCCTCACCCGGCTCGCCGACGCGCCCTTCGGGCAGATCGAGGTGCGCGCGCTCACGGCCAGCGAGCTGTCGCTCAAGATCGACCGCGAGAACGGCTACATCGGCACCGACATCCGCAGCGGCGAAGAACTTTTCAAATGCTCGTCGCTCGACAAGATCATCGTGGTCTGGAACGACGGCCGGTACAAGATGATGCCGCCGCCCGACAAGTTTTTCGTCGACAAAAAGGGCGCGACGTACTGCCAGATCTTCGACAGGGACAAGACGTTCACCTGCGTCTACACCGAGCCGCACTACGGCTTCACCTACATCAAGCGTTTCGCGTTCGGCGGCGCCATCCAGAACAAGGAGTACCGGCTGACGCCGGAAGGCAGCAAGCTGATCCTGTTCGAGGAGGATGTGCCTGACGCGGTCTTCGTCAAATACAAACCGGCGAAGTCGCAACGTATCCACCAGCAGATGTTCACGCCCGCCGAAGTGCTGGTGAAAGGGGTGGCCGCGAAAGGCATCCAGATGACCTCCAAAGACATCGCCAAAATCGCCACCAAAAAGCCCGGCTGGTGGGATGACAATGAAACAACACCTAAAGGCGTGTTGACCTGAGCCGACTACCGCGCGTCCATGCTTTTTGCTTCCAGCGTGAACGTCCGGACTTCTCCAAAGGGAATCGGGGGCTGATGAGCGACCTCCATCTGCACCGAAATCTCCGCCGGCAATACCACCGCCGTTGTCGTTCCCTCTGCTTGGAACAGATCGATCTCACCGAAATCGGCATCTGCCAGATAAGGCGCGTCTGCGGGAAGTCCGTCACGCCTCTGAGGTAACACATGACGGCCGAGCGTCCTTCCTCCGACCGCCTTTTCGCGAACCCGGAGCGTCACCGCATGCAGCCGGTCATCGGCACGCCAAGTCGCCGCCTGCGTGTTGCCGACCGCCGTCCGCGCGCGCACGGGGTGCCCCTGCGCCACCATGATCACGGCGCCGTTTTCCGCCTCGCGCCACGCGCCATGCGCGTCGCGGATCTGCAGCCGCGTGAACTCCGCGTCAAGATATTTGGGCGGATTGGTGCCGTCGCACGGCACGTTGCCGACCGCGAGACCGACCGCTTCGGTTTGGCTTAGCCCGCTGCCCGGCGAGCGGACCCCCAGCATGTGCCCCGTCTGGCGCGCGGCGCGGTACGCGGCGGCCCCCTCGTGAAAAGCCGCGCGCCAATACCCGCCTGCGTGCGCGTCGCGGTCAAAGGCAAACCACTCGGTCGGCACCACCGGCTCGCGCACCGTTTTGAAACGCGGCGCATACGACCGGATCAACCTTGCGGCAGGACGTTCCACCCAGTCAGGCTCGATGACCCCGAAATCGCTGCGCTCTCCCACACGGTAGCCGCCGACCCACCACCACGGCACTGTGCCTGCCGCGCCCGCCGCCAGACCGGTCCGGTAGAACCGCTCCGAATACCGCCCCTGACGCGCGATCGCCGCGGCGTGCTGCGTCATGCGCACGCCGTCCCAGACACTGAGGCCGAATTCCGACCAGACGACCGGCTTGCCGCCTGTCGTGAACGCCACGTACCGCGTGATGAATCCGATCGCGTCTTCGCCCTCATCGGTATCCGGGATCGCATAACCTTCGGGACAGATGAAGTCAATGTGCTTGACCGGCCCACTCAGCGCGAAGTCATACGGCAGCGTGTTTCCCTGGCGAAAACTGATCAGGTGATTCGGGTCCAATTCGCGCAAACGGCGGTGCGCCTTGCCCCAAAGACGGCTCGTAAGCGTATCCATGAAGCGGCGGTATGCTGCCATTTGGACACGCCACGCCCCGTCCTCGCGAAACCAAGCGTCCGGCGGCGACACCGCGCGGCCGTCCGCCCCGCGCCGCGCCTTGACGCCCCAGTCGCGTTCCGCGCGCGCCAGTGAGCCGTAGCGCTCGTCGATCCAGTCCCTCCACGCGCCGTCCCAACGCGCGCGTGCCGCGTCGTTTTTGAAAACGTGATTGCCCGGCTCCCAGATCGTGTCGTACGCGAACACCGCAGCGTTTCCCGGCAGCCGCGCGGTCTCCAGATACCCTTTGAGTTCCGCTTCGTTGAATGCCAGCGGCGAGGCCTGCCCCAGGTATAGATTCACGTAGATGGCGTGCCGACGGCACCGCCGCAGAAAATCGAGCAGGTTCCGGTATTCGCGCGGCGGCGGCGTCTGGATGCTGACCATGTTCACGCCTAACTCCGCCAGATGATTCAGATCGCGCTCAACCTCTTCCGGCGCATAATAAGGATCACGCAGCCAGCCCGCCCAATAGTCGGCGTGATCCATGCCCGACACATAGAGCGGCCAGTAATTCATCCCGACCGGATACCACCGTTCGCCCTTCAGCCAGAAACTGCCCTCCCGCGCCGTAATGAACGCACCGCCCGGATCCGGCTCGGAAGCCAACACCGCAAAGGTCTGGCTGACTGTCTCCTCGCACGCGCCGTCCGAAAAAAGAACCCGGTAGCGATACTCGGCCGGTTCAGGCGGCGGTTGCCAAACGGCTTTGCAGTCGGCGACACCGTGCGCGAATGTTCGCGACACCGGCGCGCGCCAAACCGTGCGTCCCTCGCGCTCCACGCTGAAGGTCACGGTGCCCTCGCGCGGCGACACGCCGAACCGCCGGACCGACGCGCCGCATGTCACCGGCTCGCCCGGCCAATATGCGAACTGACCGGGGCCGGCCGCTTCGATCAGGCTTCCGCGCGTCACGCGTTCGACCGCAGACACCACACGCGTCAGCACAGCCGGCGAACTCCATACGGCGGGGTCACGATAGCCGAATCCGGCAAACACGCTCCCGGCCCTGTTCGAGTGGCTGTTCAGCAACAGCCATTCGCACGCGCCACCCGTTCTGCCGTCAGACCGGCGCGCCTCGGCGAGCGTCACAAACCGCCACTTCGCACCGCGACCGTAGCCTTCACCGCGTGTGCGCGGAATCGCGCACACGACATCCCTGCAGCTCATGCCGGCCACCGTCACCTCGCCCGTCACCGTATGCGTTTTGTAGCGCGGATACAAACCCTCCAGCGACAGATCCGCGGGCGGCAGCGCAAGATCCGCCGCAGCGAACGGATCGCGCGCCGATCCCACATCGGCCAGCCACACCGTATGCGCGCCGCCGACCATCGCGGGCGTATGCGAGGCTGACATGCCGAAACAGATGCGCACCGCCTGGTCCGCACGCAGACGGTCGCCTGTGCCGCCGCGCCGCCCCTTCGTCGCCGAATCCTGCCAGTACTGAAACGCGGCCAGCGGCAGCCCGACCCGGCGCCACGCATGGGTCAGCTCGGCCACGGCGATCCAGCGCGAACCGTCGCGCTCAATGATTTCCACCGCGAGCTGCGCCATGGGCTCGCCGCTTTTTGCGCAAAAGGTAATAAAGTCGTCGCCTTGACCGAACAGCCGGGGCACCTCGGGCGAATGGCGGATCTCCCAGCCTTGCAGCCGTTCAATATCCATACGCAGGCAGAACGTCCCTTCGGGCCCTTCCGGCACGAGAGAAAAGGTGTTGTTCGCGGCACCTTCGGAACTCGCCCGGCGCCACGCCGTGATCTCCATGCCCGCCTTGATCTCAAACGGCCGGTACGCGGGCACAACGCGTTCCGCGAGCGCCGCTCGTCCGGCCGCATCGAGCCAGCGCCCGTCGACGCGCCAGAGCGACCGGTCAGCGAACGGACCGCCGATGCAAAACGTGTGGACGCCCTCGCGCGCCAAACGGTCCACCGTCCTCACCGCCCCGGCCGGCAGCGCGCCGCAGTGCGTCAAGACCAGCACGCTGAACCGCTGCGCCGCCAACGCATCGGACGCGAGAAGCTGATCCGCCGTCAGCCGCGTGACCTCGAACCCTTTGTCTGCCAACGCACCGGCCAGCCGCGCGTTCGCCGCGCGGTCATGCCCGGGCAAAGCATCGTCCAGCAGTGCCACGCGCTCGGACAGGCCGGCCTGTGATCGTGACGGCAGAGACGCCTGTGAGGCGTCCGTGAAAGCCGTCCCGCCCCACAGCACCCATACCGCCGCCATCCATCCATTCGTGCCCAACAGAACTTTTCTCATGCCTTCTCCAAAAAAGACCACGTTGGCGAAAGTTTATCACGCCTTCAGCCGCCTTCTCAACTCACGAGCCAAGCAATTGTGGGGACAGCCAGTTCGGCATTGAATCGCCTCCCTCACCCCGTTAAACTGTGCGACAAACAAACAACGGATTTTTTATGGCGTTACGATACCTGACAGCCGGCGAATCGCACGGCCCCGCATTGACCGCGATTCTGGAAGGCATGGCGGCCGGATTACCGCTCACCGAAGAGACGATCGCCGAGGATCTCGCCCGCCGCCAGACCGGGACCGGCTCCGGCGACCGCATGGCGATCGAGCGGGATCACGCCGCGCTCCTCTCAGGCGTGATGGAGGGTCTGACAACCGGGGCTCCGATCACGCTGCAACTGATGAACCGCGATCACGCCAATTGGAAAGGCAAGGCGGTGCCCGCCTACACCACGCCGCGCCCCGGCCATGCCGACCTCGCCGCCGCAGTCAAATACGGCTACACCGACATCCGCCCCTCGCTGGAACGCGCCTCGGCCCGCGAGACCGCCGCGCGCGTCGCCGTCGGCGCGGTCTGCCGCGCTTTTCTGAAACCCTTCGGCATCACGGTGGATGGCTATGTCTCGTCCATCAACGGCCACGCCGCCTGCCTGGAGGGCATGACGTTTCGCGACCGTGTCGCGCGCGCGCGCCGCTCCGAGGTGCAGTGCCCCGACCCGGAAGCCGCCTCTCGCATCATTGCATCGATCGAGCAGGCCAAGAGCCAGGGCGAGACGCTCGGCGGCATCATCGACATCGTCGTGGAGGGCGTGCCCGTCGGGCTCGGGTCACATGTCAACTGGGACCGGCGGCTGGATGCCCGCCTGGCGCAAGCCGCACTGGGCGTGCCGGCCATTAAAGGCGTTGAAATCGGCAATGCCTTCAGCAACACCGGCAAACAAGGCACACAGGCACACGATGCCATTCTGCAGGGAAGCTCGGGCTTTGAGCGCCGGGGCGACGCTTGCGGCGGCATCGAAGGCGGCATCTCCAACGGCCAGCCCGTGTGGCTACGCGCCGCCATGAAGCCGATCCCCACCACGCGCAAAGGGCAGGACACGGTCGACCTCACCACCGGCAAACCGTGCCTCACGTATTACGAACGTTCCGATGTATGCCCCGTGCCGCGCGCGGTCGTCGTGCTCGAAGCGGTTGTCGCGGTCGCCATCGCCGATGCCCTGATGGAAAAACTGGGCGGCGACAGCATCGCAGAAATGAAACCCCGTTTTGACACCTTGCGCCGCGCAACCCTCGACGACACACGCATGTCCGGCCAGCCGCACACCTTCTGGCCGTAACCTTAAACCGTCCCGCCCTTTCACGCATGCACCTCTATCTCTACGGCCCTCCCGGCAGCGGCAAATCCACCCTCGGGAAAATCCTCGCCCGGCGACTGGACCTGCCTTTCATCGACCTCGATGCCTTCATCGAATGCACGGCCAAGCAGCGCGTTCCCGACATCTTTGCCTGCGAGGGGGAGGCCGGCTTCCGTATCCGTGAAACCGCCGCGCTCGACCAAGTCGCGCACGGCGCGCCCGCTGTCATCGCCCTCGGGGGCGGTGCCCTGCTCAGCGAACCGAACCGCGTTCTTGCCCAGGCCACCGGCGAGGTTCTCTGCCTGCAGGCGGATGCCGTCACACTGGAAGCGCGCGTCAACCGCCACCCCGGCAAACGGCCCCTGCTCGCGGTGCCGAATAGCGACTGCGCCGTGCCGCCGCATCCCGGCCAGGCCAAACCGATCGGCCTGCTGCTGGCCGAACGCGCCAGCCACTATGCCTCGTTCGCGCGCCGCCTGCCGGTCAGCGACCTGCCGCCCGACGTCACGGCGGATCGCGCGCAGGCCGCGTTCGGGATCTTCCGCATCAGCGGCATGGGCACCGCGTACACCGTCCGCGTCGGCGACCGTATGCTCGACGCCGTCGGCGAGCATCTGTCCGAGCTGGGGTGCGGCGACCGCACCGTTGTGGTGGGCGACACCCACACCCTGCCGCTCTACGGCGAACGTGTGGCGGCTTCGCTGCGCGCGCGCGGCATGGCGGTCAGCACCTTCGCGATCCCGGCCGGCGAAACCACCAAGACGGTCGAAACCGTCGCCTCGCTCTGGTCCGCGTTCCTCTCGTCCGGTATCGAACGCGGCCACGCCGTGATCGCGCTGGGCGGCGGTGTGGTCGGCGACCTCACCGGCTTCGCGGCCGCCACCTGGCTGCGCGGCGTACGCTGGATCGGCTTGCCGACAACCTTGCTGGCGATGGTCGATTCCGGTCTGGGCGGCAAGACCGGCGCAGACCTGCCGCAAGGCAAAAATCTGATCGGCGCGTTTCACCCGCCATCACTGGTGCTGGCCGACACGTCAACGCTGGCGACCTTGCCTGCGTCCGAGCTGCGGTGCGGCTTGGCCGAGGCCATCAAACACGCGGTGATCGGCGACCCGGGCCTGCTGGACGATCTGCCGCGCTTCGCCGTGTGCGAGCCGTGTGCCGACAGCGCCCCCTGCGCCTGCCTGGCCGACGCCGAATGGCTGGCGCCGTTTGTCGCGCGCGCCATGGCTGTCAAAATCCGTGTGATCCAGCAGGACCCTTTTGAAAAGGGCGTGCGCGCCGCGCTCAATCTCGGCCATACCATCGGCCACGGCATTGAAAAAGCCACGCGGTTTGCCGTGCGCCACGGCGAAGCGGTCGCCATCGGCACCGTGCTGGAAGCGCAGCTCGCGGAGGCATTGGGCATCGCGCCGTCAGGGCTTGCGGCGCAACTCGCCGCGCGCTTCGCTCAGGTCGGGCTGCCCGTCAAGCTGCCTGCCGGCATCGATCTGGAGGCGGTGCAGGCGGCGATGACACTCGACAAAAAGAAGGCCGGCGGCAAGGTCCGCTTCGCGCTGCCCGCCGCCATCGGCGAGGTGCGCACCGGCGTCACGGTCGATGACGACACGCTCTCCGCCGTGCTGCGGCACGCGCCCTGATTCCGATCTGCGGTCTCAGAACGGCCAGAGCGCCGTCCACCAACCGGTTTCCGCCGTCACGCCGAGGCGCAGCCAAGGCAAGACCGCCTCGGCATTCGCGTCGTAATTGAAAACCGTGAACCCGGACAACCCCAGCTCGCGCGTGATTTCGATCTGCTCGGCGAGCTTCGCCGCGTCGAGCGGGTTTTTCCAGCAGGAAAGACCGATCCCCGGATAGAGCCGCACACGCCCCGCGTATGCTTGCTGTGTGCTCACCATGTTGCGAAACGAAACGTTGGCGTCCACGTAATCCATTGGACAGACGAAATCCAGCCATCCTTGTTCGCACCACATGCCCCAATCTTGGCCGATGCTGTCGCGGTCGACCGGCCAATTGCGAAACACCGCCGCCGAGATCTGGGCCGACGTTCGGACCGCGCGAGCCTCGTGTGAAACACGCCGCACCACCGTATCGATGTTGGCGCGGCGGAACGCCAGCCAGGCTTCCCGGACTTCGTCATGGGTGCGCGTGTCTTGCGGCCACTTCACCACCGGACGGCCGAATTTGGCTTCGAACCGGGCTCGGCATCCTTCACAATAACACGCATTGCCGTCCGGATAACGGATGTAGTCGAAGTGCACGCCGTCCACGTCGTACGCGCGGACGATCTCCAGCATCGAGGCAACCTCCAGCTCTTGGTTGTCCGGATGCGAGGGGCACAACCAGCTCTCCTTGATTTCGCCGTTGAAAAGCTTCTGCACGCGGCCTTCACGCACCATACGTTCGACAAAAGCCTTCGGTGCCCTGCCCGACATGTTCCAGTTGACTTTCCAGACATGGCACGCCACGCCGTATTTTCGGCAGGCCGCCAAACACTGTTCGATCTGGTCTCCCCGCTGCGCCAGTTCCTCGTACTCCGGCAGCACCTGTGAAGGATAGTACGCGATGCCGCCCCACAGCATGTTGGGCAGAATCACGTTGAACCCGTTCTCTTTCAAGAAACGGATCGACTCGTCCCAGGTCTTGCCGCGCAAGCCAAACGCACTGTGACACCAGAACGCGCGGTGCTCGTTCGCGCGCGGCTTGCGGGTCAGGAACCAGGCGCGCCGCGCGGCATCTGTCGCCCGGCCGCTCGCCTCCAGGCTCTCTTTCCATGCTCCGGCCTGCAACCGGGCGATCGCCTCCGCGCGGGCGGCATCGGCCAGCGCCAACGCAGACCGCGCCGCACGCGAGGGACGCGCCTTGGCGAGTGCGGCACGGAAGGCCGCAAAATCCGACTCCCCGCCGCACACGCCGACCTGCGCCAGCGCGCGCTCCGCCGATTGCCGCCAGACGTCCGGCACCAGCTCGCCGACCAGCGCGAGCATCAACGCCTGCGACGCCCCCTCGCCGCCGCCGAACCAGACATGCCCCAGAAAAGCACCGGTCGCAGTCAGCGTCACCGCCGGATGCAACGTATCATTCCCTTCGCCGTCACGCCAAACCGCCGCCACGCGAGCCTGCTGCCCTTCCAGCGGTGCGGCCAACGTGGTGCGCCACGACGCCTGCGGCGCGAAGCCAGGCTGCTCCGGGAGTCCCTGCGCGGTCCGCGCGAACCCCGTGAACGCCGCCGGTTCGGCCACCGCGCTGCCCGTTGCGCGCAGCCCCAGCAGCTTGCCGATCTCCGGCGCGAGCGAATAGCAGACCAGCAGCTTGCCTCCGCCGTTCACATAGGCGCGAAGCTGCTCCGCCGCCGCTGCTGGCACGCGCGGATTATAGGGCAGCACGACCAGCTTGATTCCCGTGAACAGCTCTGGCGCGAGATCGGTGTCGGCCACCTGCACCGATTCGATGCCCAGCCGATCAAACGTTGCTGACACTGTCGACGCATAGTCGCCGAACGCCTTCCCTTCACCGCCGCTGCCGCTAACATTCGAGTCGGCGCGCACCACCAGCGCCTCGGGCTTCCCGCCGGCCCATCCGAGATTCGCGATCGCACACAGCGTGTCTTGATCGCGTCCTCGCCAGCCAGAAAGGCGCAGGGTGTCGACCGCGCCCCACCCGGCGCCAGGACCTTCGATGCGCGTGTCGGCCTTGTCGATAACAATGCGCTGCCAAGCGCCAACGCGGTCCGGACAGAACGACGCGTGATACCAACCGCCGCCGCTGCGGAAATAAAGGCTGAACGCGGTCAACGGCTCTAGCTCGCGGCAGAAGAAATCAAACTGGATACCGCGGCTGCCGCGCAAGTCGGCCTTGATTTTGATATCCCAACTGACGCGCTCGTGACGCGTGCCCGAAAAGTTTACCGGCAACCGGACATAGCCCGCCGCCGCCCAGTCCGCCTGCGGCGAGCCTGCCATCGGCTGCAGCAGACGCTGAACCCCCGCCGTATCACGGACGTTCTGCCACTCCGGGAACACGCGGCCGGCGGCAGGCGGAGGCGGAATCTCCTGCGCCCCCGCGCAGACGAGCGCCAAAGCCACAGTCAATAAGCCACACATGCTTTTATGCGTCATGGTCCATCCTTTCCGTTGATCACGAAACCCCGTCACGGCAGCACAAGAAAAGCGGCTCATCGGGATTCACGCCGTAACGCCGGGCGTCCATCGCCGGCAGGCACTCGGCATGCTTCATGAGCGTAAGCTGAAAGCCCGCACCACGGATGCGGTCGAACAGGTCACGCCCGTAGAGCCGCACATGGTCTTCCTGCCCGTAGAACTCGATCCGTTTTTCATCGTCGGCGATCTCCGGGTCCTCTAGGCTCTTTTCCAAGCCCGAGGCAAAGGGAGTTTGCAGAATCGCATGGCCGCCCGGACGCAGAACGCGCCAGAGTTCTCTCAGAGCCTGGACATCATCCGGCACATGTTCCAGCACGTGGTTACAGATCACCCAGTCGAACGACGCGGCGGCGTACGGGATCTGCGTGACATCGACGCGCTCCACCCCCTCGCGGCTCGGAAAGAGGTCACCTTTGACATACCGTGCCGGCCTGCATGCCTCGATGCGCCCGGCGAGATGCTTTTCCGGCGCCAGGTGCAGAATGGCCGCGCCCGCCAGCTTTTCCCAAATGCCCAGCCGGTCGAAGTACAGCATCAAGTGCCGCTCGCGGTCGTGGCTGCGGCAGAAAGGGCACCAGAAATTGTCGAAATCGCTGCCGGTCCACTTGACATTGTTCAGGTACGGCGAAAAGCTATTCCAACCGCCGCGGAACTTCGAAAAGCGGAAAAAGCTCCGTCCGCAGACACAGCACTGCCGCGCGCGGCCGAGTCCGTTCACAAAACGTCTCAGCCGGCGCAACGCCCCGGCCTTCTCCTGTTTCGCCTGATACTCCATGCACGTCCCTTTCAGGTACCGATATGCGCCTCGCCGGAGTAGACCGGCACCGCGCCCTGTGCCGTCACCAACCGCAGCGCGCCATCCGGCAGAATGCCGTCCGCGCGACCGGCCAGCCGGCGCCCCCCCTGCTCCAGTTCAATCGTGCGCCCGAACAGCGCGTCCAGCCGTGCCAGGCGCGGCAGCAGCGGCTCAAGACCATCCGTGCGCCAGCAGTCGTAAAGCGGCTCGAACGCGTTCAGGATCGCGGCCAGCACCGCCGCTCGCGAGAAGGCGTGGCCGGCCTCAATCCGCAGCGAAGTGGCACGTTCGCACAGCTCGGCGGGAAGCATGGTACGCGTCAGATTGACGTTCACGCCAAGCCCGGGAATGATGTAGCGCACGCGGTCGGACTCGGCCTGCATCTCGCAGAGCACGCCGCAGATTTTGCGACCGCCGCTGAGTATGTCGTTGGGCCACTTGATCCCGAGCGCGCAGCCCGGCGCCACCTGTTCAAGCGCTTCGGCCACCGCCAGCCCCGCAACCAGCGGCAGCGAGGCGGCGCGCCCCGGCTCGATCTCGGGGCGCAACAGCAGGGAGACATACAGGTTCACCTCAGGCGGTGAGAACCAGGTGCGCGTCATGCGGCCGCGCCCCGCCCTCTGCCGGTCGGCCACGACCGTGACCCCCTCCTGCGCGCCGGCCTGAGCCAGCACCGCAATATCGCGATTGGTCGAACCGGTCTCCGCCAAATAACGCAGATCGCGCCCGAGCCACCGCGTGACCAGCAGCGGCTGTACCTCGGCGGCGCATGGACGGTCCGGCGCGCCGACCAGTCGGTAGCCGCGCCGCGTGCACGCCTCGATCGCGTATCCCGCCGCGCGCAGCGCTTCGATCTGCTTCCAGACCGCCGCGCGCGTGATGCCCAACCGTTCGCAGAGCACGCGACTGGACACCTCGTCGCCCTCGGCTTCGCGCAGCAGCGTCACGATCTGGTCCGCAGCCTTCACCCCGCCTCCTCTCCTGTTCCGCTTCGTGAGCATCCCCGGCTGACGACAACAGCGGTTCACTGCAAGTACGGATTGCTCCTCTTCTCCGCCCCCAGCGTGGTCATCGGGCCATGCCCGCACACCACGCGCGTCTCATCGGGCAGCGCCGTCAAACGCCGCAGCGACGCCTCCAGTTCGTCCCAACTGCCGCCCGGAAAGTCGGTGCGCCCCACCGACCCCGCAAAGAGCGTGTCACCCGCCACCAGCAGGCCCTCGGCTTCGAAATGCAGACACCAACCGCCCGGGGTATGCCCCGGCGTGTGGATCAGGCGGGCCGTCAGCCCGCCGAACGACAGCGTGTCGCCATCGCGCTTACCGGTGTCCAGCGTGGCCGGGCGGCGTGTCGCAGGATACGGCGGCATCGCGTTCAAGGGCGAAAAGGCGAACGACGCGTCAGCCTCGTGCAGGTAGACCGGCACCGGATGTGCGGCGACGACCTCGTTCACCGCCGAGATGTGGTCGAAATGGGCGTGCGTCAACACCACGGCGGCCGGCGTCAGCCCGTTACGCCGCAGGGTTCCCAGCAGCGCCCCGCCCTCCGCGCCGGGGTCCACCACCCACGCTTGGTCCGGCGCCTGCCAGAGCAACACGCTGTTGGCCGCGTACGGCCCGACCGGAATCACCTCGATATGCATCGCGCTCCCGTTCTCGCTCACTGCCCCGCGCGGCGCACGCACCGGAAACCGCCGAACACGCTCTTCTCGCCATTGCCGCTGTTCTCGCTGCGGTAGCCGCAACGCACGCCGCCGCCATCCGCATCCCAGCTTCCGCCTCGAAACGTACGGCTGGCGCCCTTCGGTGCCCAACACCACTCCCAGACGTTGCCCGCCACGTCGTAAAGGCCATAGCCGTTGGGCTCAAAGGATGCGACCGGGCTGGTGAAGGGCATCGCAGCCTTGGCGTACTCCGGATGGTGGCCGCGCGTCGCGCTCACATCGTTGGTGTCGCCCGCATGGCTGTAATAATTGGCCTGCTTCTGGCTAATGGTGTCGCCCCACGGATAGCGTTTGCCGACCCGCCCGCCGCGCGCCGCGTACTCCCACTCGACATGGGTCGGCAACCGGTAACCGGAGGCCGAGAACGAACAGTCGGGCGCGCCGCCGGACCGCCGGCAGACCACGCCGCCCACATGGTAACAGGGCCCGAGGCCCTCTTTCTCGCTGCGCGCGTTACACCATTTGACACAGTCCACCCAGTTGACGCCCTGCACCGGATGATCGTCCGCCTTGCCGGAACCCACGCCGGACAGATCCTCATAGCCATTGGTCAAGGCCCAATCGCGCACGTCGCGCCACAAGGCCCACGTCACTTCGGTGGCATCCATGTGAAAAGGCTCCTCCACCGTCAGCGAATAGTCGCCGAAATCAAGATCTTTTCCCGCGTTGACCCCGGCCGGGATCCGTACGGACACAGGACGCTCCACGCTCCCGGCAGCCAGCCCGTTCCACGCCAGCGCCAACATCGTCACACACATCACACCGCGCATCTTGTTCCCCGTTTCCTTATTGGCGTGCCGCGACAGATGAGTCCGCCAGAACGCGGCATTGCAGGTTCTATTATGTGGCGGGAGGCCAGGACAGTCAACCCTCAGGGCCGACGCATCTAATTTTTTTTGAGATGGCAGGCGGGGCCGGCGTCCGACCGGAGAAGTTTCATCAGGTAG
>MWEJ01000049.1 GCA_002071025.1 Verrucomicrobia bacterium ADurb.Bin070
CAGCCTGATGGGCGGCTACGGCATCACCGAAGACTGCCCCGGCTTCCTCTTCTACAAGTGGACCGACGCCCAGCTCGAGGCCACCTACGAGGGCCCCGAGGTGGTGCAGCGCCGCCAGATCAGCGTCACCATGAACAACGAGGTCTTCCTGGCCCAGGTCGGCCAGTGGATCGCGGAGCTGCGCCGGCAGGCCGCCGCCCGGCCCGGCGACGGCCTGGACGCGCTGGCCGAGGGCCTCGCGCTCTGGCGCTGGACACTCGCCTTCATCCAGGACGGCAAGGACGCCGAGGGCCGCCCGCTCTCGCAGAGCCAGCGCCACGGCGTGCTCTTCCCGATGGCCGACGCGATCTCGTGGCTGCTGGCCGCGCGCTCGTTCGTCGCCGATATCCGCGAGCTCGCCGCCAAGGGGCCCGAGCACCCGGTGGTCGGGCCGGAGATTGAAGGCTACGTCAATACCTTCACTGACCTGGCGCACATGCAGATCGCGCGCGCCGTCGGCGAGGCGGGACGCATCTGCGCCGAGCTGGTCTACGGCTACGGCGCGGCCAAGGCGGAGCAGGCGGCCGAGTTCCAGGCGCTGCGCGCCAAGGCAGATGCCGCGCTGGCCGGCGCGCGCCTCGCCAAGGACCGAGCCGCTCGCGCGCTCGCGCAGGTCATGATCCCCGAGGCGCTCGACTACCCGCAGTGATGCAGAGCCCTCCCCCATCACTGCGCGTATTTGAGCACGGTGTTGCGGGAGACGCCCGGCGCGGCGGCGGCGTGCGACACGTTGCCGCCGTGTTTTTCCAACACCTGCCGAACATGCAGGCGGGTCATGTCGGCTAGCCGTTCCGATTGGTCCGGACGCAGTGTGTTTTGCAATGCGCCTGTTTCTCCTCTCGCACTCCGGTAACCGTCAAGCAGGCTGCCGAAATACCGCTCGTCCAGCGCGTAGGCGCGCTCCAGCAGGTTGGCCAGCTCGCGGACGTTCCCGGGCGGCCGCGGAGAAAGCGAAGTGGCGGCCTCATAAATGCGGAAGGCTCCACAGCACTTTTTTTGGGAATGGGGCTTGACTCACTTTGCCCCCCCCGCATAATGGTTGCTAGTCATGGGTGCCGGAACGTTTCCGAGGCAAGTCTAAAGGACGCCAATGAAAGTAATGCACTGCACATCGGTTGTGGGCATCGTATGCCTGACGGTGGCGACGGCCTGCGCATGGCAGACTCCGTCCCCATTGTCGACGTGGGATCAATTGGACTCCCTTGCGGCAGAGAAATACGCATCCGTGACCAATTGTGCCGCCATTTTCCCGCCATTCTTCTCATTCAGCCTTTTCGCCGGTTTCTTTTCGTTCTCACCGGAGGACGAAATTGCCGAAGTGGCCAACTGTTTTGAAGCGGGAAACATACTGGGGGTCCCCGTTTGGAGGTTGCGCGTGACCGAGACGCAGACGACGGAACACGTGTGGCTTGTTTACGGAGAATCGAGCGAAGAGGCGTTCCGTACGAACGCGGTGCCGGTCGGCTACAATCCTGACCAGTGGGTCGAGGACGTTTACGGCAGCCCTCCCGGATGGTTAAGCGGAGAAGCCGTGGACAGGTGGTACAGAGAACGGCACCGTTCGCGATTGTCCCTTCAATTGGTCTTGATCGCGTCCAATGACTGGCCCCTTTACATGGAGGCCGTGAGAACGGCCGCGACCCGTAATCCCGCGCCGCAGAATCCGCCGCCGTACCTTCCCGATGACACCAATCGGCTTTCATTTGCGGGAGTCGAGCCGAGCGGTGCGCAGGCGATGCGGTTGTGGCTGTTCTCGCCCCCTGACCGGCTGCCGGTCGATCTGTTCGGAAGCCATGTGCTGCCGCCGGTCTCAAACCGATGGACGTTGCTGGGGTCTGCCCCGGCGGGCAACCCGTTCAGCGCGTGGGACGAGCCTATGACCGGTGCCCGTGGTTTTTATTGCGCCGCACGCAACGATGTGGACTCCGACGGTGACGGCATCCCGGACGGGAGGGAAAAGCTCGTCTTCCTCACGCTTACGGACAAGGCGGACACGGACGAAGACGGCCTTTCGGATTTGGAGGAACTGTATTGCATGAAGACTAACCCCGGCGAGAAAGACACCGACGGGGACGGTATCATAGACAAGGAGGATGCCGCTCCGGTCACGCCCGGCCCGGATATCATCATAGGCGAGCCCGGGGACGGGGAGACATTGTCCGCTTCTCCTGTGACGGTCTCGGGGTGGGTCGTCACTTCAGCGGGGTTGGATTTCGTGTGGGTATGCGGGCAAAGCGCCACCATCGTTGATCAGGGTGGCGGAGTGTATGCCTTCACCAACACGGTTCCGTTTGATGACGGTTCGCAAGACATAACGGTGAGGGCCGTCTCGGGCGGAAGTCCAACGCTTGAATCCAAGAAGTCCATAACCGTGTCCGTTGATGCCCAACCGTCCGATGTCACGATATTGAGCCCTGCGGATTTGACCGTTTTTGACGGTGCCAATGTCCGCGTCTCGGTATGGTCCGATTCTTCGAACGCCGTTGTGACGGTCAACGGAATCAGCACGACGAGAGACGGCTTTGTCAGATATGCGTGGGTGGCTTTGGACACCATAGGAACCAATACGCTGGAGGCCATGTCTGTTGACGGCCCGGGCAGGTTCGCGACAGACTCAGTCAAAGTGGTTTGCACAGACCTGACCAGCATTGACCCGAACGACGATGACAATGACGGTGTGCCCAATCCGGACGATCCGGCGCCGAACGACCCGACCGTACGGAGTGCCGTCGTGATCACTTTCCCTCCCAACGGGTTGCCGATAACTGTCAAGTGAGGTCGTCATGAAAAACGTGCAGAGCACACAGCATGGCGGAGTATGGCTGGCCGCTGTAATGAGTTTCGTGTTGTTGGCGGCCGTGTTGGCTCACGGAGAAGTCCAGGCGGCCGCAGTCACCTCCGGGGTGCTGACGCCTCAGGACATGTCTGTTGATGAATGCCGCAGCCGGATGATGGCCAACGCAAAGACTTTGGCTGAAAACCGCACGATCACAGCGGAAGACGCGGTTTTCCCGACCGACGAGGTTTTCGCGTCTTTGTCTCCTTCTGAGAAGAAATCGGTGGGGCAGGGTGTCGGGCGCGTTTACGACCGTGTGATGTCGACAAATGGTTGCGAGGCGGCCGAGTTGCAGTGGTGCGTTATGGCGCTGTCCTGCCTGTGCCAAGATATCGACGAGGACACGGCGATAGTCATCAACCGTATTTTTGAGTCTCCGGTGCATCACGTGATGACGCTCGAAAAACTGGCCCAACTGGAAGCGATGATGCGCACCGTCTATCAGAAGACGGTTACGGGGATGGACGTCACCCCAAACGAGTTTGACAGGACGAGTTATAAGAAGGCTTTAACCAGAAGGCGGCTGTGGTTGATGAGGGGGGATGCGCAGTGAGTGGTGGCCGAAGGATCTTATACAAGGCAGGTGTTTTTCTGTCCGTCGTTCTTCTTTCGGTCGGACGGGTGTTGTCATCATCGTTCGACGAGAAAAGGGTTCTGCCTGTCACAGGCAACGTCTCTGAAAACGATTCCTGCGCCGTGATCGAGGTGCAGTCTACGGGCATGCGTTCCGGTGCGAAATGCGTTTATGTGACACCGGCGCAGGACGGGCATTTCGCGCAAACCGTGAAACTGTTTCCCGGGCAGAACCTGGTTACAGCGCGGTCATCTTCGGGATCGACCGAGAAGTATGTGCCGTTGAGTGTCGAAAGGCCGACACTGCGCGTCGAACTCAATTACCCGGGACCTTCCGAAAACGACTGCTACTGGCTGGAATTCAGTTATAACGGGGAAGTGTATGGCATTCCTCCCGGCACGGATATCTGGGCTTGGGGCGATTACTCAGCCCATCAAGGATTCGTCTTTGAGCATGCGGCGGCAGGCCGGTACAGCGTGTCAGTCTTCCATAGTGTTGAGCGCACTATTCCTCCCCCTGCCACAACGACCGTAAGGGTATACCTGAACGATGACTTGGTATATACCGCCAGTAACGGAAACGGGATTGATACGTGGAGCGTGGGCACCTTCATATTGCACTCCGGCGAGTCCGTGGGTGGGTATGCGGTCGACGATAAAAAACGTTTGGACGTGGCCGGACAGTGCGAACTTGCAGGTTTCGACCGGATAGGCTATGGAGCCCTTTCGGTGACGCATCTGGAAGGCCCTGGCGGTAGTGCCCCTGTGTTCCTGGAAGTCGGGGACGCCGCGCAATTCACCGCCGAAGGCGTGTTGCTAGGAACAGTATGTGGCGGCGAACAATACACCCAGATCATCGAAGGCTTTTCAAGCTCTGACACGTCGGTCGGTGATATCGATGCACTGGGTGTTTTCGTCGCGAAATCAACTGGGCATACGCAGGTGTCTATCCAGGGGTATGGCGGCGATCCGATCGACGTGTATGTGGTGAACGTGGATATCAATGGTGATTACAATCGGGATGGTGTGCCTGAAGACAATTTGGCTGAAGAATCGGCTGTCTCATTTGAGGGACCGAAAGGTATGGTGATTCTCGCGAACACGGATGACGATGTTGACGACCAGAACAAGCAACCGGACTGCGACGACAGCGTTATCAACGGGGCCAACGATTTGGCGGACATCTATACTCTGAATCTCGCCAAGCTCGGCATCGCCGCCGCAAACATTCCTTCTGGACTGGCTCTTGAATTGAGTGTCGAGAACCCGTCTGGCGAGCCCGTCGGAACACCTGCCGCGAAAGACCGGATCCGAATCTTCCGATCAATGGCTCAGGACTCCCAAGGCGTCATCGGACCTGGTACGTTACCCGACACGGTGATCTTCAAGAAGAATCCCGGCTCTTCAGACATGGACATTGACCTTCTCGGCGGGACCGGCGATCTCGAAATGGGACTCGAGGGCATTGCGTTCGGTCGGGAAGTCATCGTCAAGTTGGCTCTAAAGCTTGATGCCAAGAAATCGGCGCTGATTCGATTCGATTACTGGTGTCGCCGTTCTTCGCCCTGTCGAATGTTGAAACAGCTACCAGATGTTACTTGGGTCCTTCTTGGGAGGACTTTTACGGCGAAACTGAAGCGGCACTCGAAGGTGTTGTTCCCGTCGAATTACTAGGATCTGCTTTTGTGCAGGATTACGGCGAAATTGGATATACTCGCACAGCAATAAATCAAGCCCAACGCAAGCAGACCGTAGCAATGGGCTTTGATGATTTAAACCAATGGTACAGTGACCTTGTGGACGCTGACACCGGCTATTTCCTTCGCGCAGACGAACAACAGCCTAATCCCGGCGGCAATATAGAATGCTCACCTGCATTGCCATCCTATCCTTACGGCCGACTTATCGTCGGCGCTAACTTGGCGACTCCTGCGAGAGAGTTCTTTCAGGTACAGAA
The DNA here is from genome assembly GCA_002071025.1 of Verrucomicrobia bacterium ADurb.Bin070. Taxonomy (GTDB): domain Bacteria; phylum Verrucomicrobiota; class Kiritimatiellia; order RFP12; family UBA1067; genus DUPH01. The sequence continues at coordinate 5,406 of MWEJ01000049.1, forward strand.
GGTTCAGGCCGACAGTGGACGCATGATCGAACTTCCTGTCGCATGGCTCCGAGTACGACATGTTGACGAAGTCATGACCATTATACCGGTCGGTTCTGGCTTTAAGGTTTTGGTGGCCGATCTGCAGATGGCAATAGACCTCTTACGTAACAACCCAACTAATGAAACTTGGGGTGGCTACTACACGAGGGCGCAAATATTGGCGGAATATGACGCGAATTCTAATCGGGTAGCCGAAGTCTGCAACTATCTCGCGGGGGTTCGGAGTTCATTGGCGCCAGGACTTGGCGTAAATGAAAATACGTTTGTCAAAGTTCCTGTTGCGTTTACGATGGCCGCTGACGGACAAGTCAGCACGTATCTGCCCAACATGATCAACATGATTGTCATCAGGCCTGTGACAGGTTTGCCGAAGATTGTGGTGCCACGTGCTTACTTCGTTCCCTACGCAGAGAATCTCGGAGTAAGTCTTGGCAATGCAGGGTTTAACGGAAGCGGTGAGTTCGTTGACACTTCCGGGCCTCATTCTAACGGGGGTGAAGCCCATTGCGCAAGCAATGTTCGACGTGTGGCGCCGTAAAACATGGAGACGACCGTATGAACGCTCAATATCTCACTTTGGCTGTGTCTACGTGTGTTGTCATGGCGTTTAATGCCACAGGACAAGCGCAGTCACAGTTTTTAAAAGCAGCCACGCATGCCACTGGTCGCGCATATTTGGAGGCGATAACCAATGTTTTCGCTGACCAAGATGTTGCAGATAAACTCAATGACGTTGTGAAGGGTCTTAAGGCAGACAGTGTAGATGTCCGTCAGGCCAGAATACTTTTGGCTAGATTGCATTATCCAGATGTCTTTGTCGAGTATGATGCGTTTGTTAAGAAATGGCGAAAGGATTTCCCTCATGGCGAACGCTCGGGGTTTCTTGCCGGCACCATTCTGAACTTCACAAAAAAGGGGCCTGAGAATAAATATGTGGATGAAAAGAGTGGACGAAAAACATGGGAAGTCGTCGGCGCGGTAACCAACAAGGTCATATTGGGTGATGCAGTCTATAAAAAGGTAGAAAGGTTCACAGCAGCCGAAGTCCAAGCAGGCATTGCTCGTAATGCGGCCGCTCGGCAGGCGGTGCTTGAGCATTTTTTGAAATTCCTTGACGACGGCGATGCTTATGAGCAGAGCGAAATCGTTGACGTGGTCAATCGCCTATGGGGGCGCGACAGGATCAAACGCAATGGCGACCTTGCGGTGATCGACAACGTGCCGGATGCTGAAGCGCTTATTGAGGCTGTCTTCAAGGACGGCTCTCGCCCGGAAGACGTGCGGCAACGCGCGGCCTTCTGCCTTCCGGACAGCAAACAGCCTGAAATCAGGGCATTTATGATGAGCGTGGTGACCAACACACCCTCGTCATATTCTCAGAAAGCGGACACGGTTCGGAGGGCTCTAGCCTATCTGGAATCCAGTACGGATGCCGCATTTTTCCTCTTGCATAAATTAGTCAAATCTAATAAAGTTATACCTCGCTAACAAAGGAGGCTGCCATGACTTTGACAGAGATGACACCTGGGCAGGCCGTTGAAATTGCCGGCTATGCGGCGGGTAACGCGGCGTACCGCGCGAAGTTGCTGGCACTGGGCCTGACCCGCGGCGCGCGGCTCAAGCTGGTCAATGTCGCGCCGCTGGGCGATCCGCTTGAGCTGGAGGTGCGCGGCTTCCACCTTTCGCTGCGCATAAGACAGAGTCTTTCCAGCGCAGCCACGATCTTGACCGGCAGACGCCGGATGTCGGGCTCTTCAATCACCAGCCGCCCGTCCGGCTTGAGCACGCGCAGCAGCTCGCGCAGCGCGACCGTCTGGTCGCGCACATGGTGAAAGGCGTCCATCAGCAGGATGCGGACGAAGGTCGCATCGCCGAAGGGCATCGCCTCGATCTCGGCAAGAACCGTTTCCAGCCCTTTGCGCCGCGCCCGTTCCAGCATGCAAAGTCTTTCTTGCTTGTGTCCACCTTCGTTCACTCCCGTTCGGGCAACCCGTGCCTGCCCCTGGCACGCGGCTGCCATCTTTCGCGACAATGAGGTTGCCCTCACCATACGCTTTTCGAGGCCCGCCGTCAACTGAGCAAGACGAGGGCCGCTTATCCCGATCGTTTCCCGATGGACGGCATACTTTCCAAACTGTTTAAGAGATGGCATACTCTCACCGTGATCACCCGGTTCGTGCTCATCGCCGCTGCGGTGGCCATTATTTGAGCAAGGTATTGTCATCATGAAACTGAATCGCAGGACATTTCTTGTTAATAGCGGTACGCTGGCGGCGGCAGCGGTATCCGGGGGCGTGGCCACGTCCGCCAAGGCGGCGCCCGCCGCCGGGTCGCCGAAACCGCGCAAACCCTACGAAGGCATCGGCGACGCGCCCTTCGCGGCCGGCGAGCCGTGCCTCCAGGCGCCTGCGGAAACGACGATGGGCGTGGCGTGGAAAGTCTCCGGCCTCTCCAAAGGCGTCGTCGAGATCGCGGACAATCCGGAGATGCGCGGCGCCCGGACCGTGAAGGCCGGCGGTTACGGACTCGTTCCTATCGATGTCTCGGTGCTGCAGGTGCGGCTCGAGAATCTGAAACCGGCGACGACGTACTGGTACCGCACGGTGTCGACGCCGTTCACGGACTACAAGAACATCTACGACGCGAAGCTCGGGAAACCGGTTGTCGGGAAGATCCACTCGTTCACGACGATGGGCGCTACGGCGCACTCGCATTTCTGCATGATGTGCGACACCCACGCGCGATGGGAGCCGTTCGAACTCATTGTCGCCAAGCTGAAGGAACTCCGGCCGGCGGCGGTCGTTTGGGCCGGAGACGCCACCAACACGACCCAGGAAAAGGAGACGGCCGTCGAGATCTTCCTTGATCCGCAGGTCAAGCACAGGGACTATGCGGCGGATATCCCGGTTTTTTTCGTGGCCGGCAACCACGATTTCCGCGGCAGTTGGATTTCGAAATTAGATGAAGTGGTGCATGCGAGGCATCCGGCGGAGCGCACGGGCGCGGAGTGGGATCTCAAGTGGAATTTCGCAGTGCGTCTCGGAGACGTCGCGATGATCGGCCTTGATACCGGCGAGGACAAACCTGACGGACATCCCAAATGGTTCGGGCTCGCCAATTTCTCACCGTACCGCCGCGCACAGGCGGAGTGGCTTGCGCGGGCGTTCGAGCGTCCTGAAATCGCCTCCGCGCCGCACAAAGTCGTCTTTTGCCACATTCCGCTCTATGCGGCGCCGGATCATCCGGACTATCCGCATGACGGCGTCAAGATCGATCCTCAGGACTACGCCTACTGGTCGCGGGAATGCAATGAACTGTGGAATCCGCTCTTCGAGAAGCACGGTGTCAAGCTGGTCGTCGCGGGTCACAAGCACTGCCTCCGCATTGACCCGCCGTCGAAGGGCCGTTCCTGGCATCAGATCGTCGGCGGCGGACCGGAGCTCGGCAGAACGCACAAGGGACCGGACGCCTCGCGTTTCCCGACCGTGATCGAGGGCAAGGTGGAGAACGGCAAGCTGGTCGTCACCGCGCACGACGTGTGGAAGAACCGCGTCGCCGCAAAAATCACGATCTAATGCGGGAGCAGCCCGCAAGGTTTCTGATTCAGTGACTTTCAACAACCGTTGGAAAAAGGTGCAGTGGAAAAACTGTTTGCCGCGGAAACGGCTGACGCGGGCCTCCTTCAGGCCGACAGGTGCCGCCAAAGTTTGAGGTGGCGGACCGCCGTGAAATGGCGGTCATAGGTGATGAGGGTGGCGGCATGTTCGATGGCCGAGGAGGCTATCCAGAGGTCGTTCGCAGGAATCGGCGTTCCCGCGCGTTTCAGGGCATCCTTGACGTCGCCGTAGATACGGGCTGTCTCGTGGCCGGAAGCGACCTCTCGGACTTTCTGCCTGTTAAGGAACCGCTGAAGAATGGCGGCGTTCTCCGCGTAACGCATGCCTCCACGGAACCCCGCCTCCAATTCTCCGACTACGAAGAGCGGCATCAGGATCTCGGTCGCTGAGGCGAGCGCGTCCAGAACGACGACGTCTCCCGCAAGCAGCGCCGCGTAGGCGTTCGTGTCGAGCATCACGCGCCTCATTTCCACTCCTCCGGATCGATCTCGCGTTTGACGGACGCATTGAACGCGGCGGCTTCCTCTTGGGTCCAGAGGCCGGAGAAGTCGTCGAATCCAAGCGGCGGGGCAGGCGCGTGGCCAGGCAGCGCGAGCGCTTTCCGAAGCAGTCGTTTGATGACTTGGTTGAGGCTGAGGCCCTGTTCGGCGGCTTGTTGGTCGATCAGGCGGCTGACATCGGGATCGAGGTTGTGGATGGTGATGGAGCGCATGGGGAGCCTCCTTTTCAGCGGTTCATAATGAACCAGATTGAACCACATCATAACAGGCCGTGGGTCGGTCAGCAAGCGGATTGATTACGTCATGAAAGGTGTTTTCTCAACGACTGAGCGCTTTGGTATGATCGCTCCTGTCTTTACAACGTGAATTCGCTGAATCGTCACGATTAGGGTTTTCAATAGACCCTTTTGAGGCTATTAGGACCTCGCCGCCCGCGCGCTCGCGCAGGTCATGATCCCCGAGGCGCTCGACTACCCGCAGTGATGCAGAGCCCCCCCCATCACCGCGCGTATTTGAGCACGGTGTTGCGTGAGACGCCCAGTGCGGCGGCGGCGTGCGACACGTTGCCGCCGTGTTTTTCCAACACCTGCCGAACATGCAGGCGGGTCATGTCGGCTAGTCGTTCCGATTGGTCCGGACGCAGTGTGTTTTGCAATGCGCCTGTTTCTCCCGTCGCACTCCGGTAACCGTCAAGCAGGCTGCCGAAATCCCGCTCGTCCAGCGCGTAGGCGCGCTCTAGCAGGTTGGCCAGCTCGCGGACGTTCCCGGGATAGCCGTAGCCCGACAACGCCTCCGCCTGAGCCCGGCTCAACGTCCGCCATCCCTCGCGCCGGCTTCTTCCCCACAGGTCGCGCGCGATTTCTGGAATGTCCTCCGCGTGTTCGCGCAGCGCGGGCATGCGCAGTTCGACCGTGTTCAGCCGATAAAACAGATCCTCGCGGAAACGTCCTTCGCGCACCATCCGCCGGAGATCGCGGTTGGTTGCGGCAATGACCCGGGCGTCCACCTTCCGCGTACCCCCGCCTTTGCGCCCGTCGCCGCCGAGACGCGTCACCCGCCCCTCCTGCAGGATGCGCAACAGCACGGCCTGGATCTCCAGCGGAAGATCCCCCGCCTCGTCCAAGAACAAGGTGCCGCCGTCCGCCCGCTCGAATACGCCGGGACTTGCTTCCGTCGCGCCGGTGAACGCCCCCTTCTCATGGCCGCGGAATGCGGCTTCCAAAAGGTGCAAATTGGATGCCGCGCAATTCAGCGGCACGAATTCATTGTCACGGCGTTCGGAGAGGTGGTGCAGCATCAACGCCGCCGCCTCCTTGCCTGTGCCGCTCTCCCCGAGGATCAGCACGCGGACGTCCGGATGGTGCGCGAGCTGCCGGATCATGCGGCGGACTTCGATCATGGCGGTGCTGTGTCCGGTCAGCGGCGCGTCGGACAGCGCGGCGTGGCTGCGCACCAGCGCCCGCGCCTCGGGCGACCATGCTTCCGGCCCCTCGTCATGAGCGATATGCCGCACCGCCGCCGCAAAATAGGCATCATCCTCCAGATGACGGTGGGCGTATCCCGCCGCATCCAGCAGCGGGGCGTTGGCCTTCACCGCCGCCGCAAGGCTGTCCTTCACGCCCAGGCAGGCGCAGACGGTCGCCTGAAGCGACAGCTCCCGCACATACGGCGACAACGCCTGCAACGTTCCGGCATCGACCGATGCGGGGGGCGGCAGCGCGCTGAGCCAGCAGAGCGCCGTCCGCTGTCGCGCCAGCGCACGGACCGTCCGAGCCAGCCGCGCCGGGTCGCCGCCCAGCGCGACACCCAGGATCAGGACGCGGCCGTATTCCTCGGCCTGTTCCAGCGCCTCAGGCAGCCGCGCCTTGCTGACGCCGCGCACCGTGGCATCGGGATACGCCAACAACGCCAGTGCCGCGCTGTGCGCGTAGGCGTATCCTTCCGAATCCCAGCCAGTGAGAATCAGTGTGCCTGTTTTCTTCATGTACCCTCCCGACCCGTCAAAAAGTCAACAGTGCTCAAAAAAAGATCATACCGCACAAACCGCCGCTAGGGGAAGCGCGTATCGTATGCAGGGAATAATCGGTTGGTGGCAGGGGTACACGAAGATCATGCGTTTCGGGGGAAAAGGGGGGCGGGCGAGTTGGGAACGAGGGCGTCCCCGCCCGCAACACCGATTCGCGCAAGAGGCTGAGCGCACTCATTCATTGAAGGCGTTGGTCGTCGCGCGCAAACCCACCGCTCGATGTGGCACGGCTCCTGCGTCATTCACCACGAAGGCACGAGGAGCGCGAAGGGTGTTTGGCCGCTTGATGTTCTTCGTGGATAACGTGTGAGTATTCTGAATGGCGGACTCAAGCCGAGCGAAGAGAAAGAGATCAAAATCCATGACCGTATCAGACGTGCAACATGACAGTAGTACCTACACCGTCTATGACGAGAACAGCCAAGAGGTGAAGCGGCTTTACGCCAGCAACTACGGGAACGGAGACCTGTGCGGGTTCGGCACGGACTTCCTTGTGCTTGAGGACGGCGACCGGTACGTGATCGTGAACGCAGAGAGCGGTGACGAGATCGCGCAGTTGTATCGCAGCAACGTCGGGCGTTTCAAACATGCGAACGGTCGGCTGGTAGTGTTCAAGGACGGCAGCAAGCTGGTCGTTTATGAGGTCGGCTCTTCGGGCGTCTCTGAAATCAGCAGCCGCTGGATGTGAGGGCTGACTCGGGCCGCACAGCCGCAATACCATTGCATGCCCAGCGCTGGACGAGCAGACGCTCGTCCCTCCCCGTTAAGCGGGTCGCCGCATGCCCGCCTTTGCGCTATAACGTCTCTGTGGTGGACGAGCGCCTGCAATTCCGGACTCTGTCGCCGGCGGCAATGCGGAAGGTACTGCTCGGCGGAACCTTGGCGGAAGAGCTGGCGTCAAAAATCACCTCCGCTTTCACGCGGCTCGCTTCGAAATCAAACGAGCCTGTGCCGTAGTCCCGCACGGACGTTGCCGGCGTGACCGCAGCAACGTGAATCGCACTCGCAGGCGGCGCGGAATCGCTTTCTGGCGGAATCGCTTTCCCGCTGCCGGATTTGCAAAATGACAAAATGACATTTTTCCGCTTGCATAAGTTAGCCGGATCTAATAAAGTGCGGCCTCTCTAACAGAGGAGCGCCTCATGACACTGACAGAGATGACGCCTGGACAGACCGTTGAAATCACTGGCTATGCGGCGGGGAACGCGGCGTACCGCGCGAAGCTGCTGGCGCTGGGCCTGACCCGCGGCGCGCGGCTCAAGCTGGTGAATGTCGCGCCGCTGGGGGATCCGCTTGAACTGGAGGTGCGCGGCTTCCACCTTTCGCTGCGGCGGTCCGAGGCGGGTGTGTTGAAGGTGAAGCCACTCTGACGCGCGGCGTCACACGGGAGCGTTCAGATGAAAAAAACGTTTCAGATCGGTTTGATCGGCAATCCCAATTCGGGCAAGACCACGGTGTTCAACGGACTGACCGGCGCGAGGCAGCGGATCGGTAACTGGCCGGGCGTGACGGTGGAAAAAAAGGAGGGGGAGCTGCGCCTGCCCGGCGGCGGCGAGGCGACGCTGGTCGATCTCCCGGGCGTCTATTCGCTGACGGCGCTGAGCGAGGACGAGCGCGTGACCCTTGAGTACGCGCTGAGCGGCCAGGCCGATCTCTTTGTGAACGTGGTGGACGCCACCAACCTGGAGCGGAACCTCTACCTGACGTTGCTGCTGCTGGAGCTGAAGGTGCCGATGATCATGGTGCTGACCATGATGGACATCGCGCGCAACCGCAAGATCCACATCGATCTCGAACACATGGCGCGCCACCTGAACTGCCCGGTGATCGGCGTGAACGCCCAGAATCCGCGCGAGATTGCGGCGCTCGCGCGGACGCTGGAAGAGGCGGCGCGCGCGCCTGCGGTCAACCTGTTCCACTATGACTACCCGGATGAGGTGGAGCGCGAGATCAGCGTGCTGGAGGCCGGCAGCGCACTGACCGCCAAGGCGCTGGAGGTGCCGGCGCGCTGGGTGGCCATCCGCCTGCTGGAGGGTGATCCGCTGCTGATGGAGAAAGCGGCCGGACTCAAGGATCTCGCCTCGGTGCTGGCCGGCGAGTGCGCGGCGCGCATCGAGCACGTGCTCAAGGAGACGCCGGACGTGATTCTGGCGGAAACGCGCTACGGCGTGATTCAGGGACTCTGCCGCGACGTGCTGCGCCACACGGAGTTCAAGGAGCACTTCACGGCCAAGGCCGACAAGGTGATCCTGAACCGCTTTCTGGGCATCCCGTTTTTCCTGCTGGTGATGTACGCCGTGTTCTGGCTGACGCAGACGGTGGGCGGCGCTTTCATCGATTTCTTCGATCTGGCCGGCGGCGCGCTGTTCGTCGAAGGGACCAAGGCGTTGCTGACGCGCATCGCGGCCCCCGGCTGGCTGGTGGCACTGCTGGCCGGCGGCATCGGCGCGGGTTTGCAGACGATGGCGACGTTCATCCCGCCGATCTTTTTCATGTTCTTCTGCCTCTCCCTGCTGGAGGATTCTGGCTACATGGCGCGCGCCGCGTTTGTGATGGACCGCTTCATGCGCTGGCTGGGGCTGCCAGGCAAGTCGTTCGTGCCGATGCTGGTCGGGTTCGGTTGCTCGGTACCCGCGATCATGGCGACGCGCACGCTGGAGAGCCGGCGCGACCGCTTTCTGACCATCTTCATGGTGCCTTTCATGTCGTGCGGCGCCAAGTTGCCGGTCTATGTGGTTTTCGGAGCGGCATTTTTCAGCGCGCATCCCGGGCGCATGGTCTTCTGGATCTACGTCAGCGGCATCGTGCTGGCGGTGCTGACCGGTCTGCTGATGAAGCGCACGCTGTTCCAGGGCGAACCGTCACACTTCATCATGGAGCTGCCGCCGTACCACCTGCCGCGCCTCAAGCACATCCTGCTGCACACGTGGGACCGGCTTAA
>MWEJ01000050.1 GCA_002071025.1 Verrucomicrobia bacterium ADurb.Bin070
CAGCCCGGCGGGAGCGGTGCTGCGCGTGCCCGCCTACTCGCCGATCAACTACGCGCCGCCGCCCGGATGAGGTGCCTATGAACGACTACGTGACCAAAGAGCAGTGCACGGCGCACAGCGCGGCCGTGCTCGAAAAGCTGGAGAGCATCGAGCGCCGGCTGTTCGTCGACAACGGCAGCCCGTCCATCCAGACACGGCTGGCGCGGCACGAGATGGTGATCCACGGGCTTCTGTGGGTGGTGTCGGTTGTGGTCGGGACGACTATCGCGGGCGCCGTCTCCGCCTGTGTGGTTCTGATCCGCGTTGTGGCAAAACTGGGAGGTAGAGCATGAAAAAGCTTGTCTTTGGTGCGGCGGCTGCGGCCGCCTTGTGCGTGACGGGGTGCTGCGCGTATCGCGGCATCAACCAGGTGTCGCTGCTGCATGTGCGCGACGTGCGGCTTGAAGACGGCGGCGCGGCTTCGACGAACGCGGTCTGCGAGGCCGGCACGAACGGCGTGCGCGTCGGTGTCGGCCGGGTGATCATCGTGGCCGAGAACGTGTACGTGTCCAGCGGCGGCGGCACGGCGGCCAGCAACGATGTCAGCGGCGAACTCTCGATTCCGATGACCAAGTGACGGGGGGAAGCATGAAGCGTCTTTGCGGATGCGGCGGCAGGGATGACCAAGCCAAGTGCGGGACCAAGGAGCAAGAGCGGGCGAGGATCATAGAGTCGTTCGACGTATTCGGCCTCGGGGAACAAGCGCGCGGCGAGATCCTGGAGGCTTTGGACTCGGACCAGTGGGACTGGTACCGGGACTGCGACGGTTGCACGATGGTGTCGGAGATCTTCTGGCCGAACAAGTACTTCCCGCCCTGCCTGCGGCACGACTTCGACTGGATGCGCGGCAAAGGCGACTGGTCGGCTAGCCGTCGTTTTTACGAGCTGCAGCGCGCTTACGGTGTCCCGATCTGGCGTTCTGCCCTTCGTTCCGGGGCTGTAACCATCGTCTGGTACGCGTGGAGCCGGTGGACCCGTTAGCGCTTCAGGTCACTTGCCTGAAGCGCAGAGGTTCAAACAGTAGCCGGATTTGAGGTGAACATGAGGTGAACAAAGACGAGTCTGCTGTGAACAAAGCGTGAACAGATTCAGAGGCTCACAGAAGATTTCAGGAAATCACCGAAATGGTCAGAAAAGGCCGGATTCTGCCAAAATATCGAAAAAAGCCAATAAAAAAAGGGGTTTCCGTCGCCGGAAACCCCTCCGAAATTGGTAGCGGGGGTAGGATTTGAACCTACGACCTTCAGGTTATGAGCGTGAATAGCCACCTGTTAATTTACTGGTGTATTTTGATTTATTAGCCGTACAACCATCATAGTGGTGGGATTTTTGGTGGGATTCTATCTTGATAACAGGGGTGTCTTTTGACATAATATTTCTCAGTCAACCACAGCACGCAGGGAGGCCAAAATGGGAGTTTTCCTAAAGAAATCGAACGGCAAGCTGTTGCCCGAATGGTACGGCGAATTTATCGTCAATGGGAAGCGGAAGATTGTCAACCTGTCTGTCCCTTGGGACGGCACACCAGTGGAGTCGATGCGCGATCACGGTGACACCAAATTCGAGCGGAGCCGGGGTGAGGCCAAGGCCGAACTCAAGCGAGTAAGGGCCGGTTTCCGGGAAAAGGGTCGCGCCGAGCATTTAACTGAACGACTGATCGAAGCAAAAACAGGTCGAAAACTTGAATACGTGAAGTTGTCTGAACTTGCCGAAAAGTGGCGAGGCCTTCCTCGTGAGCGAACGCTTTCCGATGCGTGGCTCGCATGCTGTGACGCTGCCTTTGCCAGACTTGTAGCCGACCTGCCCGTCAAATACCTGTACGAAGTCACACCCAAGTTGGCCGCTGACTACGCCAACTCGATGCGAAAAACGTATGCGCAGAAGACGGCACATAACACAATCCAACTAATGCGGTCGGCATTCGCACGTTTTTTGCCGACAGGCATGAAGAACCCTTTCGACGACTGCATCACTCGGCGTAACAAAGATGATGACGGGGACATGGTGCATAGGCGTCCATTCAGCGCCGATGAATTGACTCTTCTTCTGACTGGCGCCCGAGAAGACCCCTTTCTCTATCCGTTGGTAGTGACAGCAGCGTGCACAGGGCTCCGCCGGGGCGATGTCTGCTGTCTGACGTGGAAGTCCGTTAACCTGCGGGCTAACGTCATTTCGGTCAAGACTTCAAAAACAGGAGCCACCGTTGAGATCCCGATATTCCCCCCCTTGCGTGAGGTGCTAGATGCGGCTCTCGCCGAGCGACGCGGTGATCACCCGTTGTATGTGTGGCCAGCCGCAGCCACGATGCACAAGGAGAACCCGGACGGGCTCACTTGGCGCTTCAAGAAGTTGGTTGCAACATCGCTCCCTGAAGAGCCTGAAGACGTGGATATTCCTATCGCCGAAGACAGACCGGCCCCGACACCAGCGACAAAGGCCCGTCTCAAGGGCGTTCTCCAGTTGGTCTGCGACGCCGTCTACAATAATGTGGACTCTCCGCGGCGAGAACGTGTCTTACACTCGCTCAAACTCTACGCCGAGGGCAAGTCATTGCGAGACATCGAAGCCATAACCGGGCAGGCCCGCAGCGGGATCTCCGGAGACCTGCACCTAGCCGAAGACTTGAGCAAGTTCATCTTCATGCCAGTCTTTGGGAGTGGCGTCAAGCGCCGCCTGGACCGCATGACACGCCAAGGAAAGCCGGGCAAGAAGCCCAAAGGAAGGAAGCGCAGAGCTTCGGTGCTCGACTGGCACGCCTTGCGCGTGACCTGGGTTACGCTAGCACTGGCCGCCGGCGTCCCGATGGAACTTGCGCGTCTCGTGACGGGGCACAAGACGGTCGAAGTCGTCTTGAGACATTATTTCAAGCCTAACCGCGAGCACCTCCGGAACGTGTTGTCCGAAAAGCTGCCAAGCGTTCTGACAGGGACTGAACATGGAAAGGATGAAACCAAGACAACGGCCCTTTCGCTGGATGACTTATTGGCAAAGGTCGCAGCAAGAAAGGCCAGCACAGGCGAAATCAAACGACTTTCCGTACTGTTGGCCGAATCAGTCGAAAACAAGAGCAAATCTTGACAATCTTCCGCTCACCGTTGGCGCACGGCGCAACGGCAAATAACCAACATCGGTGTTGAACAGCACCTTGGCTGAAGGTTGTATCGACACCGAGCACGCGCTAGCGCCACGCAATAGCATTCCGCCACTTGAACCATGCAAACCAAGCGGCAGTCACACCCAGCCAGCGGACGGCGGAACGGGCCCTCGTCATGCCGTACGCCCGCATGATCCGGTAGAAACGCGCATTGGCCACCATCCCCTCCCCGCTCGTCAGAAAGTCGAAGTCGTGGCGCAGGCACGGCGGGAAGAACTTGTTGGGCCAGTAGACCTCCGACACCAGCGTGCAGCCGTCGCACTCCTCGTACCAGTCCCATTTGTCCGAGTCCAGCGCCTCAAGGATCTCCGACCGCTCGCGCTCGCCGAGCCCGAACACGCCGAACGACTCGACGATCCGAGTCCGCTCCTGTTCCTTCGTTCCGCACTTGGCGGAATTGTCTCCCCCGCCGCACCCGCACGCCTTCATAGTTCCCTCCTCACTTGGTTAGCGGAACCGACAGTTCGGTCGCCACATCGTTACTGGCCGCCGTGCCGCCGCCGTTGGACACGTAGACGTTCTCCGCCACGACCACGACCCGGCCGACGCCGACACGCACGCCGTTCGTCCCAGCCTCGCAAACCGTATTCGTCGGGGCCATGCAGCCGTCCTCAAGCCGCACATCGCGCACATGCAGCAGCGACACCTGGTTGATGCCGCGATACGCGCAGCACCCCGTCACGCACAAGGCGGCCGCAGCCGCCGCACCAAAGACAAGCTTTTTCATGCTCTACCTCCCAGTTTTGCCACAACGCGGATCAGAACCACACAGGCGGAGACGGCGCCCGCGATAGTCGTCCCGACCACAACCGACACCACCCACAGAAGCCCGTGGATCACCATCTCGTGCCGCGCCAGCCGTGTCTGGATGGACGGGCTGCCGTTGTCGACGAACAGCCGGCGCTCGATGCTCTCCAGCTTTTCGAGCACGGCCGCGCTGTGCGCCGTGCACTGCTCTTTGGTCACATAGTCGCCCATAGGCACCTCATCCCGGCGGCGGCGCGTAGTTGATCGGCGAGAAGACGGGAACGGAGAGCAGGGCTCCCGTCGCCGAGCTTCCCCCGGAAGACGGCAGGCTGCCGGGCGAGTAGCGCGGCGTGGCCGTCGCGCCGTCCGCGCCGCCGCCCGCCAGTTCCTGATACAGCCGCCTCAAGTAGATCTCCGAATCCAGCCACGCCGACCGGTAGGGATCGGCCTCCGCTCCCATCTCGTTGGCCAGCATGTACCAAGTGACAGCCGAGACGTGGCGCAGGCAGGAGAGCGGCACGCTGTCCGCGTCCAGCTTGCCGGTCGCGTCGGCATCGGCCGCCACCGCCCTGCGGAAGTCCGCGACCACGCCCGACACGAGCAGCGCCAGCCGCTGGGCCCGCGTCGCAGCGTCCAGCCACGAGCCATAGGCCGCAGCGAGAGGGGGCGGCAGCGTTTCCGCCGCCGCCCCCGCGTCATATACCACCCAGTCGGCCATCGCCGTTCCTCCGCGCCGTTACGTCGCGCTGACGTTGAGGCGCTTGACCGCAGCCGAGTTCGTGACGCGCACGTCCTCGGACCAGTCGAACTTCGCGACCTCCACACGGCCGTCGTCGCGCATGTAGCTCGACGGGACCATGTACTTGCCCATGAGACGGAACGTCTTCATGAAGCTCGGGTCGCGCCGCGTCGGGTTCGGCCGGCGCGCGAAGATCAGCACCGTGCTGTCGAGGAGGAACTTGATATCCTCCGCGACGCCCGGAGCCGAATCGTCGTACACCATGTACGAGGTCCGCACGTCCGGCGATCCCACGAACAGGCTTCCGGCCGTGCTCTCGGTCGGCACCGCCAGATTCTTGCCCTTGGGGCCGTTGCCCACCACAAAGCGCCCGCGCACCTTCTCCTGGTTCTTGAAGAGGCACCACGCCGACGCGCCGAACAGCACACCCACGCCCATGAGGCTGCCGTACTTGGCCGCCTTGATCACGTCGAGGATCGCGCCGTCGATGTCCGCCACCGGGTCCGCCGAGGAACCCCAGACCTTCGCCGTGCCGCCGCCGGCCGCCGTCATGGCCGCGTCGATGACGCTCTTCTCGTGGGCCAGCGCCGCGACCTCCGCCACCGCCACCGCGCCCTCGCGCAAGGCGTTCTCGAGGTCCGCGCTCTCGAGTTTCTCCAGATTGTCCACCGGATAGTCGAGCGCGTGGGGCTCGCAGTTGTAGGTCTCGTCGCTCACCTCGAAGCGCAGCTCCGTCGCCCGGCCGCCGATGCTCCTCAGCGTGTTCGGGATCCGGAACCGGTCCTTCTCGGTGTACTTCTTGTACCGGCCGACCGAGGTCGCCACCTCGATGGTCGGGGCCAGAAAGTCCGCCACCGGCATGATCGCGGACTGCGCCGCGCCCTGCGCGAACTCCCGCAACACGGGGCTCGCACTGATGTCACTCAACCTGCTCATCTGTTCTCCTTTCCCCCCAGAGGGAGCCCGGCCCCGAAAGGCCGGGAAGCTTTTTACACCAGGGAGACCTGCATGACGGCCTTCCCTCCGCCGGCCACCCGGATCACATACATCGCCCCGTATACCGGATTGCCGGCGATGACTAGTTTCACGAACCCGCCGCCCGCATCCGCGACCGCCACGGAAAGACCGTAGCCCGGCGTACCAGTCAGCACCGACACGGGCACGATCGACATCATCCCCTCCGTGTCATTGAAGTTCACCACGACGCAAACCAGCAGGCCGGACGCGTACCCGGTCACAACGGCCGTCACCACCGGCGTGACCGGATGGCCCGTCGCGTGCCATACACCGGTGTTGTCGGAGACGATCACCTTGCCGACCAGATCGGCCGGATCTTCCGGGCAACCCGCAACAGCGGCCGCGTCCATCGTGAAAACGCCGTGCCCGTCAACCGGCTCCGGCCCCGTCGGGATCGCGACGGAGGGCATCGGGCGAAGCAGCACCCGCTGGCCGTCCACGCCGACTTCTTCGGCCACGCCGACGGGGAGCCCCAGCGTCTCGTCGGTCTGCGCCTCGACCCGTCCGTCGCCCTTGCTCACCAGCACGTCACCCGGCGAGCACGCACCCGAAAGCGCCACCCGCGCGTTCGCCACCGAGCTGAGCGGCAGCACGCCAGTCAGATAACCCTCGTCCGATCCGCACGCCACGACATAAGGACACACGTCCGACGCGGCCGCCGCGAGGATCACGTGACCCTCCGCGTTCAGCTTCGCCAGCTTACCGGCCGCGGCCGAAAGGTCCGCGCCCGCCACGAACGCCAGCGAACCGCACCTGCAGTCGCCCTGTGCCAGATTCATCATTTTGACTCTCCTTTTCTCTTACTCGCTGACGACGACGTTTCCGATCATCGCCGGACGGAACAGCACCGACTGCCCGTCCACACCCTTCTCCTCGGCGATCCCAAGACCGCGATACGTCCCTGCCACCGCAGGCAACGCCCGTACCTTACCCTTGTCCGCCGCAGTCCCCGTGTCGGCCAACACGATCACGTCGCCCGGATTGCACGTGCCTTTCAGCACGGCCCGAACGTTGCGGCCCGCCTCCAGCGGGCGCACCGCCACAAGCGCCGCATCCGTGTTCTCGTCCACCAGCAGGTAGAACGCGAGGTCCGCGTTCGCCGTCGGCAGCTTCACCTCGGGAACGCCGCTGTCGTGCGTCAGCACCACCAGCCGGCCGTTCATCCCCGTCAGATCCTCGCCCGCCAACACCGGCATGTCGCCGGTCCTCGTATCGCTCTGGCTCATGAACCGCTCTCCTTCTTTGTGATCCCTGTGCCCGTTTGGGCTAACCCTCAAGCTCGCTTTCGGCGGCGCGGAACGCCACCGTGAACGAGCACCCGTCGCGCCGCGCGATCTCCTGGGCGCGGTTGCGGATCTTCGCCGCCTTGTCGGCAGGCGAACCGGCAGGCGCGCCCTGCACCGAGGCCGGCCGTGGCGCCGTCTCGCGGTTGTGCAGAGGCTTGGGCGCCTGCCCTGAGCCCGTCGAAGGGCCGCCCTGCCCCGAACCTGCAGGAGCGGCCTCCGCCTTACTTAGCCGCCGGCGCGGCCGCGACGCGCTCGCGCATCCTGTTGAGGATGCCCACCGCCGCCTCGCGGTTCTCAAGCAACTGCCCGCGCCAGAAATCGCGGTCCTCGTTCGGAATCACGTCCGCGTAGCCCTCGACATCCTTCTCGGCAAGCGTGTTCTCCGACTTGAGAACCTGCTCCATCAGGACCTCGTTCTTCGCCTTCTCCAGCGACAGCGCCTCTTCGAGCGACTTCACGCGCTCGTCCGTCCCCGCGCCGGGAACGTCTTTCTTCTCATCCGCCATAAAAACCTCCTGTGACAAGTGATTCAAACCGCCTCACACCTAACGCAAAAAATCAACATTTCGTCACTTGAGAGCTGCACGTTTTTTTCGTCTCTCTGCCAGTTCCCGCAGCACAATATCCCTCGCATCCTTGCGCCCTTGCTTTAAAAGACGCTCTTCCAACGCACCTCTCTTTGCCGCCTTCGCCTGGCGGACCGCCAGCGACGCCGCCCGCGCGACATCCGACCACCGGTTTTTTGCCTTCTCATCCACCGGCTCAAGCGTGCAATGGCAATTACACGGCGGCGGCTTCATGGCCGCCCACTCCTTGGCGGTCTTAACCTGACCGGCGCGCGCCAGACAGACGCCGCAATGCTCACCGCTCGGGGGATTGCCCAACACCCATTTGAGCTTCTGTTCGCCATCCCGGTTTGTAACCGGCTGGCGATTCGCCAACGGCTGCCCGCCTTTGATGTTCGGCTCATTCGTAAGGGCCACGCTGACCAGCGTGCGCGGCCGGATGCGACCGGCGCCGAGATCCTCGCACTGCGACGGCGGGGGAAAGACAGGGCTCATGAGCCGGAACCGGCCGCCCTGCACGGCCGCGAGACCCGCGTCCGACCACCGCACGCGAGCCCACAGCCCCGTGTCGCGCGACTCCAGCTCGGTGATCCATCCGGCCGCCTCGCTCGATTGGGCCGTATCCAGGGAGAAGTGGTCAAAGTCGACCAGGACGCCGGGGAAGTTGGAATCAAACTTGTGGCCATTAAACTCCGCCGCGATGGCGTCGCAAGCCGCGCGGTCAATGACCTGTACGACGCCCGCCCCCGCGTGCGGGAACTCCCCGCACGGCGTCACATGAACCCAACCGTCAGCCGCCAAAACGAAAGTGTTGTCGCCCATTGATCGAACCCTCCAATAAAGGGCTCGAAATCAACTTTCTAAGCGATTGTGGGAAGTTTGCATAACTTGAAAAGGGTCAGGGCGTGTGCTATCGTTAAAACAACAGTGGAGTGCGGCAAGCACCGTCCAGTCGGTGTGTTTGGCGATGTCGCATCCAACCACCACACGCCGGTAACGCCCTCTGTCAACATCCTCGCAACGACCCAGCAAACAACCGTCAACACCGCGAAAGACACCCGCCCCGTCTTCCAAGAACTCGGCCATGTACTCCTGTTTGAACACATCCTCGGGCAGCTCCCTCTTCGCGGCCTCCCATTCGTCCTTGGGGAAGTACGGCGAGGCCAGGGACGGGAACGTGAACGACTTGAATCCGGCCTCGCCCGATCCCTTCACGCCGCGCGTGAACATGTCATAAAACCAATTGCGACCCGCCGGCGTCCCGATGAAAACGCCCCAGCCCATCGTTTGGGCCAGTGTCGGGCGCAGCACATAGTTCCAGACCTCGACCGGAACGCTCGCAGCCTCGTCCACCACCAGACCCTTGAAGCCGAACCCGCGGATCGAATCCGGGTTGTCGGCGCTCAGAAACCACACCTTGCACGGCCCCTTTCCCAGGTCGAACTCAACCCGCGTCGGCATCCGCCCGACCACACGGATCAGCTCCGGCGCGATCTCCCGGAACGCCTCCACTCCACGATCCGTCACGCCGTACGTCGGTGCCACCCAGCCGTAGTCACCACCCTCCACAACCGCACCCGTATACAGAAGCTCGCCCGCCATGCAGCGGGTCTTGCCGAAACGGCGCCCCGTGCACACCGTGCGGAAACGGTAATCCCGCCGCGCCCGGTGGATCTCGTACTGCGCCGCATGAGGTGTGTAGTCGACTTTCACCCTTCCTCTTCCTCCCGGTCTCCGTCCTGCTCCATGTCCAGAACCGTACCGCCGCCATCATCCGCCGGCTCGATCATCGGAGGCGGGGGCTCGTCACCCGCCACAGAAGTCATGCCGCGCCACTCAATCACCCGCCCCCCAGACTCAAGCATGCCCATCGCTTGCTTCGGCAACAGCGGCATTACGAAATTCTCGAAAAACGCCACGGGGTCCCTGTTGAACCGGCGCTGCAACGACCGCTCCAACTTCTCCATGTTCCCCGCCTTGTTCAGCAGCTTGTCCAGCGTGCGCAACGAGTTCATACGCCCGCCGTGCCGAGTGCCACGCGCCGGACCCTTCGGACTGCCCGACTGCCCCGGCTTCCATGCGTACGGGTTGCCCGGCTTGAATTTCCCGCTTCCGTGACCCGTATCCTTTTCCGTTTCGATTCCCATAAAACGACCCTCCACATAAGGCGCGGAAACCAACACGCCGCCCTTGCCCGCCCCGCTTCCCCTATGCGCGGGGACGGCCAAGGGGGCCGTGACCGCCAGGGAGAGGAAACGCCATGCCCAAGAAGAACAACCCCGAGACGCTCGCCCTCGCCATGGACTACGCCGCAGCCATGGAAGCCTGTGCCGCATACGTGCAGGTCAGCAAGCCCGCCATCCGCACCCCGGAGGACGCCTTCAGAGTCGTCCGCCCGATCATCGATGCCGCCACCGGAGGCGACCGTCAGGAATCTTTCATGGTACTGCTGCTCAACACCAAGAACCGGCTCATCAAACCGCCGGTCGAGGCCACGCGCGGCCTGCTCGACACCAGCCCCGTGCACCCGAGGGAGGTCTTCCGCGAAGCCGTGCGCAACAGCGCCGCAAGCGTCATCCTGGCACACAACCACCCGTCGGGCGACCCGACCCCCAGCAAGGAGGACATCGACATCACGCGCCGCCTGGCCGAAGCCGGAAAGATCCTCGGCATCCGCATACTCGACCACGTCGTCTGCGGCCGTCCGAGCGACACCTCCCCCGGCTACGTCAGCCTGCGCGAGAAAAACCTCGTCTCCTTCGATTAACTCACTCTCCCGGCTCCGCCCGAAAGAACGGGCAGTAGGGACGGCAAACAACCCGGCGAGGTACCCGCCGGCAGGCAAAGCCGAGAACCCCGAGAGCACAAACAGAGATCTCCGGGCGGAGCCGGACATCAACCAAACGAAAGGAACAACACCATGACTACTACACTCGCTCAAGACCCCATGATCCGATTCGCCAAAGCCAACGCCAGCTACAACTATTGCGGAGTATGCGGTCACATTCCGCAATCCGGTGACGAACCCAACCGCGCCCCGCTGCGCTGGTGGGATCCGGACGACGGCTGGAAAATCGGCACGCTCTGCAGCTGGTGCGCCGAAGAGGCGCTCGACCGCCGGCCCCAGCCCGAGGACTACGCCGTCGCCACCCGCGCCACCAACGGCGTCTGCGACGACTGCGACACCGACGAAGACCCGATCGACGCGCTCTGACCCACAAGACACCGCCATGAAGGCTTCCTCAAACAGAAAGGCTCACACATGAACACCAACGACATCGACCTCAGCGAAATCGAGTGGATGCTCTTCAAGCATGCACCCGATAAGCCCGCCTGCTATGTGAAGTTCGACCGAAACATCACCGTGCAGCAATTCGCCGAAGAAATCAAAGCCCGGATGCCGGAAGAAATCCGCAGCCGTCTGGACTACTACGGCCCTGACGTACTCTTCAACAGTCCGGAACGAAACAGCCCGATCAACGCAACCGAGGACCCCGACCTCGCCCGGCAAATCTACCTGACCACCTCATGGGAGTCGGGATGCAGCGAGGGCTATTACGCCCGTGTTTGTGCCGTGTCCACGAGCGAAAGGAAGCCCGGGCGAACCACGATCTGGGTCGCTAAGACGTTCGACGTGAAAGTTGCCGTCGCCCTTGACATCTGCCTACACTGCTGGGTCGACTGCGGCGGAAAAAAAGCCGCAAAGGACATCCTTGCACACATCATCTTCGATTGAAAGGCGCCCCCGTGAAAAAATTCCTCTACAAAACCTCCGGCGTAAGCAGCACCGCCAAACTCATCGACGCCATGACCGAACAGGCAAGACCCGTGCCACTCGCCACACTACGGCGTCACTGCCAAGACCTCCCCGAATGGGAGAGAGACATGGGATATGCCACAGGCAACCAAACCGGACTGCGCCTCGTAGACGACTACGCCGTGCGTTTCTACCGGAGCCGGTACAACGGCAAGCCCTGCTACTACATCGACCACAGCAGCATCGAACACATCTGGACCGAGAGTCACTGACGCCGCCCGGCGCAGACACTCAAAACAGGCCCTCTCTCCCGGAAACCGCTTCGGGAGAGGGGGCCTTCTTTTTTACGCACGACCGACAGGCTGACAACCCCGCCCGCGCACAAGTGACGGGCGGGATTGTCTCGCCTGCATACGGAGAAAAAAGCGCCATGAAAAACACAGTAACAATCACGTCCATGCGAGACGCCAGGAAAACGTTCCTCGCCGAAATCAGCACGGAACTGCGCAAACAGTACCGCAAAGGACTGCCGCAAAACCGCCAATGCTGCGACATCAGAACCGCCTGGTGCTGCTGGGTCGATGCAGCCGCCAAAAGCGGACGCATTTCCGAACACCTCGCCAACACCGCCATCCTTTGAAAGGAATCCAACCATGACTTCCACCTGCAAAGACAGCACCACCAAATCTGCGCGTCGCTACATCAGCCCGCGCACCCGCCCGCTCACCTCCGAAGAGGCGCAAGTCAGGGCGCTCGCCTACGCCATCAAAGACCCGGACTGCGACCAGGACCTGATCGACGCCGCCGCCCGCGAAATGGCGAAGCTCATCGAAGGCGAACGCGGCTACCTCATCCCCGTGCCGTCCCACACCCTCGGAACCCACGCAAACACCAAGCTCGCCCACGCCATTGCATTCTGCACGGGAGGCAAGTTCGAAGTGCGCGACATGCTCGACCGCGAAGCACCTACCGAATCCGCTTGCGAACGCCACCGCAACAAGCTCCCGCCCCTCGATCCGAATGCCCACATGATCAGCGTACACCACCCTGCCAAACTCATCCTCACCGGCACGGAGAAAATCTACTTCGTGGACAACGTCATCACATCCGGCAACACCATCGAAGCCTGCCGCCGCGCGATGCTCCGGCTCGGCACCGGACTCGTCTACGCTGACGCCCACCACGACATCCCCAACAAACTCGCCACGAAAGGAACAACCCCATGACCTGCTGGACAATCACTAAAGACTACCTCGCCGACCCCAACGCCCGCCCGGGCACCAACAGCAACGCCGTCGGCATAGTAGGCCGCCCGTGCGGAGCAAGGCTTACGGCACAACAGATCATCGAACACCCGGACGCCAAACGCTTCCGCATGCTCGACGACGACGGCGAAATCAATTACGAAGGCTACATCGTCGGAAGCGACGAGTTTGCCCCGCTCGACCACTTCGGAGAACCCAACGCCGGCTGCACCAGCATCCAGGTACAGGAAAACGGCGCATGGGTCTATGTCTGAAACAGGAGAAAACGCCCATGAACACACTCACAGCAACTCAGCCCGAGTTGATCCGACCGCAGGAAAACATGACGCGCTACTGGCGCATCGACCGCGTGCACGGAAAAGGGAAGCGCCAGACGCACCGCTACCTCTGCACAGTCTCGTCGAGATCCCAATCCAACCCGGTCAGACTCGCCCGCGCGTGCGGATTCTCCGGGCCACTCCACTGCGTCGAAATGACCGTGGACGAATACGCCGCCAACTTGCGGAGAAACTTTCACTAGGAGGACCCGCCAGCATGACAACCTCACCGGAATGGACACGGAAGCCGGGACCGTACGGCAAAGGGACTTGCGGTGCCAAGCATACCCACGTATCCGGGCACCGGGTCATCCACTGCGGACACCCCACAGCCCTCTGGCCCTACTACATCATCACACCGGCAGGCGAGACCGTACTGGCCCCCAACGGCCGGGGCTTCAGATACCTTGCCGACGCAAAGGCCGAGGCCGAGCGCCGCGCACTCATCAAGTAACCCTCAGTCACCACTCCCGCTACCTACTTGCAGAAGCGGGAGTGGTTCCCGCAAAACCAAAAAGGAAGACACATGAACATCAACCTCAACAACCACGCCCTCACAACGTGGCACGACCCGAGCGCACGGCCGGACGAATCCACCGCCATCGCGCTGCGCCTCTCCATCTCCGAACGCTGCGCCGAGACGCGCCGCCTCAAGGAGAACTACGCCAAGGCCCTCGAATACCTGGACGGCGTGCCGCTCCCGTACGACTGCCGCGTGCCGAAGCTGGAAGACGAATGCCTTGAGATCGAACGCTGCGCATGGAGGAAGTTCATCGACGACCTCCACCTGCGCGAGGTCCTCAGCATCGAGGCCCGGACCAAACTGGACAAGCAGCTCGACGAACACACACGCGGCTACGGCAGAGAACAGCCGCTCCCTCCGTTCACCGAGGAAAACGTCTTCGGCTTCTTCGAGCAGACCTGCGCCAACATCCCCAGCCTCATCAACGAGGCGCTGCAAGAAGTGTTCAAATGGCTGACACCGAGCCAGCGGTGGACCGGATGCAAGACCAGCAACGAGTTCAAAATCAGCAAGAAAGTAGTCCTCTGCTACGTCGCGAGCCCCTGCTACAGCGGCGGACTGCAGGTCAACTACAACTGCCGCGGCCAGGTCGACGCCCTCGGCAACGCCCTCTCCATGCTGGACGGTAAAGGCGTGCGCAAGACTCAGCGCGACAAAGAGGACGACTACAAA
>MWEJ01000051.1 GCA_002071025.1 Verrucomicrobia bacterium ADurb.Bin070
GCGGAAACGGGGCGGCACAGGCTGGTGTACCGACTTCAGTCGGCCTAGCCCGCACCCGCCGGCTAAAGCCGGTACACCAACCGATTACAAGCGGAACCCGTCAGCCTTCAATATTCAAACCCGGGCAGTTTCTGGTCGGCGTCCTGTACCGGCCGGAAGGTATGGCGGTGTTCGGGGCAGGATCCATGACGGATGAGCGCGGCCATATGCGCATGAACGCCGTAGCCCTTGTGCTCGGCGAAGCCGTACTGCGGGTAGCGTTCGCCAGCCTGCACCATGTAGCGGTCGCGGCTAACTTTGGCGACCACGCTGGCGGCCGCGATCAGGAAGCTTTTGGCGTCGCCCTGAACGATCGCGGCGGAGTCGCAAGGCAGCCGTTTGACCGGCAGGCCATCCACCAGCGCGAAACCGGGCATGACAGGCAGCGCCTCCAGCGCGCGCCGCATCGCCAGGTGCGTCGCGGCCAGGATGTTCAGCCGGTCGATCTCCGCCGCGCTGCACCAGCCGGTGGCGCAGGCCACGCCGGGCGTGGCGGTCAGGATCGCGAAGAAGGCCTCGCGTCGCGGGGCGCTGAGCTGCTTCGAGTCGGTCAACCCCGCCAGACTGCCGGCGTAGAGGCTTTCGGCGAGGTCGGCCGGCATCGCGACCGCCCCCGCGACCACCGGTCCGGCCAGGCACCCCCGCCCGGCCTCGTCCACGCCGGCGAGCACCCTTCCGGGCCGTTCCGCCCAGGCTTCTTTCTCATACCTCAACACCTTATCCTCGCCTTTTTCAGAACAATAAGAACTGCCATATCGGAACAACGCTGACATGGCCCTCTTCAACCGTCAGCGTCTCACGCTCCTCCCGAGTGACGATCACTCCGCAGTTCAGCCCCTGCTCGCGCATGGCCTCCCGAAGCGAGGCCAACTCCCGGTTCCGCGTCTCGGGGCGAACGAGCGACTCGCACACCTGCAGCAACTGCCACGGTCTCGCCCCCTCCCGCCAAATAAAGTCAACCTCCCGTCCGCTTCCTGTGCGATAGTAGTGAATGGCCTCACTACGCCGGCGCAAATGACAAAAGACCACGTTCTCCAGCAGATGTCCGGAATTGACCAGAATCCCCGTGCCCACGGAACGGACCAGCGCGTGATCCACACAGTAAATTCTTCTGGGATTCACATTCTGCCGGGCGACGGATGCGTCAAACAGCTTGACGCTGAAAAGGAAAAACGCGTCCTCAAACCACTGCATGCAATCGCGGACAAACGCTTTCGCCGTCCTATGCCCGACCGACTTCAAATAGCCCGTCAGGCTGTTGACGGAGTAAGCCGAGCCGATCTGGTTCATCAGCCGATGGGCCAGATCCATCACCGCCTGCGGGTGTCCGACATCGTGGCGCTGCACGATATCGCGCAAGATGATCGCCTTGAAATACTCCTGATGGGTCATCACCCAAAGCCGCGGCTCGGCATCCCGCACTTCCGGAAATCCGCCGCGTTCCCAGTACTCCTCAAAGGCCTTCTTCGTCAACAATCGATAGCGGGAGGTTCCCGGCTTGCCTTTGACCCCTTTGTAAGCCAGCCATTCGGCAAAAGAGAAGGGAAACAGTTCCCACGCCAGCGAACGCCCCCGCATCTGGGTAGCGATCTCCTTCGAGAGCATCCGGGCCGACGAGCCGGTGATGAACACCTGGCACTTTTCAGTCCGCATCAGGCGGTCGACGAACGGCTCCCAGTTGCAGACCTCCTGAATCTCGTCGAAAAAGCAAAGGATCTCTTCAACGCCCTTCTTTTCCGGATAAAGGGAGAAATACGCCTCGAGGACAAGGTCGAGCTTGCCCTGACTCAGTTCCTGCAGACGGTCATCGAATAAATTCACATACAGCAAATTCTCCGCCGGCACACCCTGACCCAAATACGTCCCCACGATCTGATTGAGCAGTGTGGACTTGCCGCACCGCCTGACACCGATACAGACCAACGCCTTTCCCCGCATCGTTTTGTACGCCAGTTGACGGGGCACTCCAGCAGTCGGCCGATGCTGCTGGAAATCCAGAATCATCTCTTTGAGAATGTCAACAACGTCCATACACTCTCCTTAAAGTGGTCGTCTATTAGACTACTTTCAGCGCAAAGTGGTCATAATTTATACCACTATTAGACATCTGTCAACCACCCTCTTTTTCATCACGTCACCCCTATTCTCCAAACCCTGCGCAAAACCGCACCTGCAAACCTCTTTCTCCCCCGTTGCACATGCGTCCCGTCCGTGATTCCGCGCAACCATCCACACCGCCGCGCCCGATGCCCCAGTAGGACCGGACCTGCGAGCCGGCCAGCCCCGCCGTCAGCCTTTCGTCACATATCGCTCTTCTGCACAATGCTGACGTCAATGCGCTCATTCTCCAATACGCACCGAATGCGACAATTATCCAAGTCGGAGTGCGTCGCCACAAGTCTGGCCACTGGGATCTCGATGAGCCGCTGAACTGCCCGGCTCAACTCTCTCGCTCCGAACTCGGCGCTGAAGCCTTCCTCACACAAGCGGTCGATCACGGCTTGGTCATAGAGCAGCGACACCCCGTGTTTAGCCTGAAGCGCCTGTGACAAGGTCTTCATCCTCATCTCGGCGATCAAGGCGACCTCCTGCCGTCCGAGTTGCTCAAACTCGATCACCTCGTCAATCCGGTTGATCAGCTCCGGTCTGAAATGTTTCTTAAGATCGTCATTCTCCCTAGCTGGAGCATTTACCACGTCAGGAGCAACCACCGCATTGAAGCCCATCGGCTTGTGTTTGATCGACGGCTGTGCCCCGAGATTCGACGTCATGATGAAAATCGCGTTCTTGGCATCCACGGCTCGCCCTTTCGCGTCCGTTATGCGTCCGTCGTCAAACACTTGGAGAAAAAGGTCGGCCACCCGTAGATGAGCCTTTTCTATCTCATCCAAAAGGACAATCGAATAAGGCGTCGTCCTTAACGCTCCTGTCAACTGTCCTTCCTCCTCGTGTCCGACATACCCCGGCGGCGAACCGATCAGCCGTGACACGCTGTGCTGTTCCATATACTCGGACATGTCGAGGCGGATCATCGTCTGTTCAGACCCGAACAGCTCACTTGCCAAAGCGCGTGCCAGTTCCGTTTTTCCGACCCCTGACGGCCCCATGAAAAGGAACACCCCCAACGGCCCCCGGCGTTCAACCAGCGCCGTCTGGGCCAGCATAAGCCGCTCACAGACGCGCCTGATCGCCTCGTCCTGACCGATCACACGTACTGAAAGCCGCTCCTTAAGCCCCGTCAGGTTGGACTTGGCATCTCCCTGCAGCGCCCCTGCAATCAGGTTTACCGGGATACCCGTTTTCTCGGACAACACCGCCACCACATCCTTTTTGGAAACCTCGCCGCGACCCACAGCCGGCTTGTCACTCTGAATGCTCAAGCCGGGGATGCAAAGCTGGGCGCAGGCGCGGTCGATCAAGTCAATCGCCTTGTCCGGCAACCGATGATCCGCGTCAAAACGGATGGCGAGGTCCACCGCCGCCTCTAGCGCTCCACCCGCAATCGTCACCCCATGATGTTTTTCGAAGCGCTCACACAGACCTTCAAGGATTTTGAGCGTCTCGTCACGACTCGGCTCCGGAACAACGATCTTCTCGAACCTCCGTTCCAGTGCCGCATCTTTCTCGATATGGGTACGGTACTCGTCCAGCGTAGTCGCCCCGATGCACGTGAAGTCTCCCCGTGCGAGGGCAGGTTTCAGCAGGTTGGCCGCATCCATGCCACCCTTGCGGTCGCCCGCGCCGATCAGCATGTGAATTTCGTCGATGAACACGATCAGGCCAGGGGTCGCCTTGACCTCTTCCAGCAACTTCTTCACGCGCTCCTCAAACTCGCCGCGGTACTTGGTCCCGGCCACCAGCGCACCCACGTTCAATTCGACCAGGCGCTTACCCTTGAGGACTTGCCCGTCCTTGCCCTGCGCGATCCGTTGCGCCAACGACTCGACAATCGCCGTCTTGCCGACTCCAGGCTCGCCGACCAGCAACGGATTGTTCTTGGTTTTCCGGGCCAACGTCTGGATCACCTGCAGGATCTCTTTCCGGCGTCCGATCACCGGAGGCAGTTTCCCCGCCCTCGCCTCAGCCGTGAGATCCCTGCCGAACCGGTCCAGCAAAGACCCCGTCTGCGCATCCCCGGATTCATCCGCCTTAGCGGCCTGCGCTACAGGTTTTCCTCCGACGCTAGGCACCAGCGAAGCCCTGATCTTGGCCAAGTCCGCCCCCTCTTCTCTGATCACCGTGCACACAGGCGAGGTGTCATCCGCAAGCAGGGCGGCGAACAGCGCGCGGACAGTCACGGATGGCTCCTTCAAAGCCGCCGAAAACTTCTCCGCCTCCGCAAAAACCTTTTTCGTACGGTCGGAACGGTGAACCACATCATCGCTTTTTGACGCCCAGTCAAACGTACCCGCGCCCAGTTTGTCCCTGACCGCCCGCCGCAACTTGACTGGGTTAAGGCCGGCCTTCTCAAGCGCATCCGGGCCAGTGCACAACTCCGCAGCTAGAGCCTCGACATCCATGCCCCTCCCTCGCAGTTCTTCAAGCGCTTTCTCCCCTGTAAAATCCTTGCCCCGCGTAGCCGCCTCAAACAGATGCTCCGGCTCGATCTTCTCGTGACGCGACGCGATCACCTCCTTCACCGCCATGCGCCACACCACCTGAACCGCCAATGACAGAGTCATAATGCGTCTCCCAAATCCCAAACCGCCGTTGTCACATTGTCCGGCGCGCCGCGCCGCTTCGCCAACTCGATCAGCTCACCGCAAACACTCTCGGGTTCTGCCTGACGTGCCAATGCTGCCGCGATCTCGTCATCGTTTACAACACCCCACAAACCATCCGTGCAGAGCAACAGCCTGTCCCCATCCTTGATCATCAACGTCTGTACTTCGCAATACACGTCCCCCGGCATTCCCACGAACCGCGTCAGTTGACCGCGTGCCGGATGCTTGCCCGCTTCTTCTTCTGTGATCTCGCCGCTACGCACCAGCAGAGCCACAATCGAGTGGTCCGCCGTCAGCTTGTTCAAGACACCGCCCCGGAACAGATACGCCCGGCTGTCACCCTGATGCGCCGCATGCACAACCGGGCCGCACCGCCACGCCGCGACCGCGGTCGCGCCCATGCCCTTACGCTCCGGATCGTCCTCGCTCGCCCGCAGAATCTCCCGACTCAACTCCAAGACCGCCTCGCGCAACAGCCTCCTCGCCGCCCTGCGTCGCAACACACCACGCGTTCCCTCTCCCGTTTGTGGTGGCGTCGTGAGACGCTTCCCCCCACCCATCCTTCGCCGCACCAACTCCGGCAACCGCTCCGCCACAATCGCCGCCGCTTGCGCCCCAGCCGGCCCGCCGCCCATGCCGTCGGCGACAACGACAAGCCCGAGCGACTCATCGGCCCGCCAAGCGTCCTGATTTTCAGCCCGCACGCTTCCCCGGTCGCTGACACCGGCCACGCCGGTCATAGCGCCACCTTCCCCAGCGCCGCCAGCATTTCCGCCGCATCCTGATAGCGTTCCTTCGGGCTCGCCAGTATCGCCTTTTCTATCACCTCGGCGAGCGGTGCCGGAATCTGAGGATCGCGCTTGCGGATCGGAATGATCTCGCCCCGCAGCACCACCTCCATCGGATCGCAGCCGCGCGGGAAATCACGCGGCGTCAGCCCGGTCAGCAGATTGTAAGCGGTCGCTCCGAAGCTCCAGACGTCCGTCACCGGCTTCACGTACTTGAAATTCGTGATCTGCTCCTTCGGCATGAACACCGGCGTGCCCGCATACGCCCCCGTGACCGTCATGCCGCTGAACCCCGCCTTGTCGAAGTTCTTCGCCAGCCCGAGATCGGATATCTTGGCCACCGGACTCTCCGGTTTTCCGGTCAGCAGGATGTTCGCCGGCTTCAGGTCGCGGTGAACCACGCCCTGCGCATGCGCGTAGGCCAGCCCTTCCAGCGCCTGACGAAGAATAGGCAAAACGGCCTTCGCCGACAGCTTGCCGCCGCGTGCGGCCGCATAATCCGCCACACTACCGCCGGGGCAGTACTCCATCACGAAATAGAATGCGCCGCCAGCCGATCCCGACGAGATCAGCGAAACGATGTTGCCGTGCCGCAGGGCCTCCAAGAGTTTGACCTCATGCGCGAACTTCAGGCGCGAAGACTCGTCGACCGCCACCCGCGACAGCATCACCTTGATCGCCACGGGATGGCCGTCCGACTCCCGCTCTGCCTTATACACCGCGCCGAAACCGCCGATGCCTAGGCGCTTCCCGATCCGGTAACCGGACACCGTCGGCGCCCCCTTCTCCGCGTTCTGCTGGACGGGCGTCCCGCCTGCTCCCGCGTTCCTCTTCGCCTCATCCTTGCCCAACATCTCAAGCAAAGCTGCCGCCGGATCGATCTGCAGGCTCTGTCGGCAGGCCAGACAAATGAAAGCGCCGTCCCTTCGTCCGCCCGCCTCGCCCCCCGCGTCCTTGCCGCAGCGGGAGCACAGCAGCGGGCCTTTGCCTGCCGCCCCCACGATCTTCACGGCCAGTTTCGACTGCCCGACCGTCAACTCATCGCCGTCCTTAAGATCAACCTCGGGCGATTTCCGCTGCTGTCCCTGCTCCGGTGTCTCGCCCTTCTCACGGCTTCCGATCTTCTTGCCGTTCACATGCGTGCCATTCAAACTCCCGAAGTCCTTGATCCGCGCATCCGGCGGATTTACCTCCACGATGAAATGCCGCCGCGACACCTGCCCGTCATCCGGCAGGCGGCAATGGCACTCCTCCGCCCGCCCGAACAGGAACGTGTCGTGCTCCGCGAACTCGAACGCCTTGCCCTTCATCGGCCCCGCCGTGACGCTGAAAACTACCGTGTTGCCCATAACTCCTCCACCTTCTCATTACACGAAATACCGGCCGATTCTGCGCGACACAACGACGATAACAGAGATAAACCTACACGAGGCTCTCCAGATAGGGGTGCATGATCTTCTCGACGCGGCAGACTTTGGACATCTTCCGAACCCGTTCGAGATTGCGCCCGCACCGGGCCATATAGTTCTTCAGCGCTTCGACGGCGACGTCCAGTCCGATCCGGTTCCGGTATTTGAAACAGTCCGCGAGGGTCTTTTCTGCGGAAAACACCCTCAGTTCAACGCCGTCGACCACCTTGCGCTCGATGCCCGCAGCGAAAGAGCCCGCCGACATGCGGTAAATGCGTACGCGCGGGTAGCCGATGCGGGGAACGTTGGCAGCGCGGCTGACGGCCAGACAGATCTCGCGCGGGATCTCCGTCGTGAGATCATGGTGGTAGAGCGCCGAAAGCAGGCAAAGGACACCCAGAGGAACGCGCTTCGCGATGACCGCGTAGTCGGGCGAAGCCGCGTCGCGAATCTCCGCCGCCTGATAAACCCCCCGCGCCAGACGCACGACCTTCCCGGCCTGCCGAAACCGCTCCAGCGTGCGCGGCGAGACGCCCGCGCGCCTGGCCTCGGCCGCCGTGAACGTCCCGCCGGGCTGGACTGACGCGATCAAATGTTCAAACTTACCTTGCCGCATAAACGCTCCAGAAACAATTAAGTGGAGTGGATTATGCGCTTCTTTGGAACAAATGTCAAACCGCGAAATCATGCTATGTGCTGCCCGCCACCGAACAAAACTCCCGCCGTCACTCTGAAACCGATTCGTATCAGTTGTCTTGCCCGCCCATTTCTGCCAAGCACAAATAGCACATAAATTATAGCTTTTGTGCAATACGTCTATTCACTCTCAAATGCTCCGCCCCGAAGTGTGCCACCTCCCACTTGTAGGTCATTCATCTCGCACAATGTGACTGCGCAACTTGGAATCCCGAGGATATTGAGCGTATTGATGTGTCTTGCACGTTCGTCTTCGCCATGAAATGTCACCACCCACTTGACCTTGTGTACATTGACAACTTTCGCTATTTCACGGTAATAATCGAAATCCACCTTTGACATTGAGTGCCCCAAGACAACAATCTCATGCAAATCCATAAGACCGGAAAAAAAACTGATACTGTCGGCGAGGACTTTTCTGGTGTCTTTAAAAGTCCGGACGAAATAGCGGTTTAGTAATTCTTCTCCCTCCGTAACCCGCCAGTCCGGCGAATCGAACTCAAAAGAGGGATCATATTTCGGCTCCGTCCTTTCGACTGGTCTCCACGCATGTCCAAGCACTAAGTCCTGCCCTGATTTAGCCTCCCCGTGGATATGAAGAACTCTGGCGCTTGGCACACCATAGATGTCGGACAAAGTCGATGTGTAGTTGAATGTCAGGAACTTATCGGCTGGCGTAATGTTCAGAGGGCACACAGTCAGTGTATTACGAGTCGGAACAGACAACTGTCGTACCCACTCTGTAAAAAGCGACTTGAATTTGACAGACAAGCCTTCGACAATAAGCCCAATCTCATATTGATATTCGTGATAATTATCCCGCCTGCCATCCGCATCATATGAGACCAAATACTCCGATGCATACTCCGTAATAGACTCTACGTCGATATCCGCAAGAGCTGACTCAAGACCTGACCAATCACCAGCAACAGGGATGTACTTTTCAACGAGATTATGCAGTTTCCTGTCGCGATGATACAAGTACCTCTTGAAATCAACGTATTCTGATCGAATACCGTGATAGATGTCGAAGCCGTTTCCGACAATGTAGAGTCGATTCATTGCCTAGAATACCTTGCCTCTGCCTAATAATAATCGTCGCCACGAAACATTGAAGAGAGGAAACACTGATCCAAATAGAGTATCTTCTTCTTAATGGTCGGCAGGCGGACTGTTTTTTCCGCGCCACATCTCGCGCATCCTCTTACTAAGTGATTGTTTCCAATCAGACAGTTGCCATAGGACTGTCGTCCTCCGCAAGAAGCGTAATCGGCTGTCTTATACGTGATAATCATCATAACCCCTTTTGGATAGGCCCAAAGCCAATCGACAGTCGGCTTACACAACGCCGTCGAGCTTCGCCTGCGCCCATCTCAGCACATTTTTTAAGTGCGCGCTCCCCGTGCGTTCGCTCTCGAAACGTAACCCCGCGAAGGCAGCTTGCGCATGTCGGCATTCGGCAACGGAAAGGGGACTCATGCCTTGCAAAGACACGGCGCGGTAGAGTTCGTTTGTCATCATATCACCGGATAGGTCGTTGCGTCCTTCCTGCTCCACCAACCGCCGAAGAATCGCAATGCTTTGGTCGTATAGCGCCACCGCCCCGCGATGGTCGCCCAGAGCGCTGACCGCGCTGGCCTTATACGTGTATGCCTTTGACAAGTCTCCCGCCAGTTCGCGGCGGCCTTCCTGGTTGACCAACCGCTCCCAGATCGCAATAGCCTGATCGTAGAGCGCCACAGCCCCGCGATTGTCGCTCAGATCTCCGACCTCGGTAGCCTCGTTAAAGTAAACTGTCGCCAAGTCATTAGCCAGTTCGCGGTGGTCTTCTAGGTTGACCAACCGCTCCAGGATCGCAATCGCCTGACCGTAGAGCGCCACCGCCCCGCGATGGTCGCCCAGAGTGCTGACCGCATTGGCCTTGTTCGTATAAACCCTTGCTAGTTCATCGGCCAGTTCGCGGCGGCCTTCCTGGCTGACCAACCGCTCCTGGATCGCAATCGCCTGATCGTAAAGTTCAACCGCCCCGCGATGGTCGCCCAGATCGCTGACCGCATTGGCCTTGTTCGTGTAAACCCTTGCCAAGTCATGGGCCAGTTCGCGGCGGCCTTCCTGGTTGACCAACCGCTCCCGGATCGCAATCGCCAGATCGTAAAGCTCCACCGCCCCGCGATTCTCGCCCAGTGCGCTGACCGCGACGGCCTTATTCGTGTAAACCCTTGCCAAATCATGGGCCAGTTCACGGCGGCCTTCCTGGTTGACCAGTCGCTCCCGGATCGCAATCGCCTGATCGTAGAGTGCCACCGCCCCGCGATTGTCGCCCAGAGCTCTGACCGCGCAGGCCTTGTTAGTGTAATGCATTGCCAAGTCATGGGCCAGTTCGCGGCGGCCTTCTAGGTTGACCAATCGCTCCATGATCGCAATCGCCTGATCGAAGAGCGCCACCGCCCCGCGCTTGTCGCCCAGAACGCTGACAGCGGTGGCCTTGTTCATGTAGGCCCTTGCCAAGTCATCGGCCAGTTCGCGGCGGCCTTCCAGGTTGACCAACCGCTCCCGGATCGCAATCGCATGATCGAAGAGCGTCACCGCCCCGCGCTTGTCGCCCAGTGCGCTGACGGCGGCGGCCTTGTTCATGTAAACACTTGCCAAATCACCGGCCAGCTCGCGGCGGTCTTCCTGCTCCACCAGCCGCCGCAGAATCGCAATCGCCTGATCGAAGAACGCCACCGCCCCCCGCTTGTCGCCCAGAGCACTGACCGCATTGGCCTTGCCCATATAAACCCTTGCCAAGTTATCGGCCAGTTTGAGGCGGCCTTCAACGTTGACCAACCGCTCCCGAATCGCAATCGCCTGATCGTACAGCGTCACAGCCCCGCGCTCGTCGCCAAGATCTCTGAACGCATTGGCCTTACCCATATAGACACTTGCCAAGTTATCGGCCAGCTCGCGGTGGCCTTCCAGGTTGACCAACCGCTCTAGGATCGCAATCGCCTGACCGTAGAGCGCTACCGCCCCGCGATTGTCGCCCAGAACTCTGACCGCTAGGGCCTTGTTCATGTAAACCTTCGCCAAGCGATTGGCCAGTTCGCGGCGGTCTTCCTGATTGACCAGCCGATCCAGGATCGTAATCGACTGATCGTATTCCCCCAATGCGCCGTGTCCGTCAGCCGCTGCCCGATGGATCAGAGCTTTATCGAAGCAAAGTTCGGCCAAATCGCGCTCCAACTCCTTTCGCCCGTCCCGCACCAACTGCTGATACAGCCGCTTGGCCTCGTCATAGACGGCCAGTTCCGCAACAAATTCACCCCGCCGGGTGACTCCCCGCCGGGACAGCATCGCCGCCGCTTCTGCGGAATCACGCCCCGCCGCGCGCAGCCCCTTTTCAAGCCACTTTTGCGGATCAGCCCAAGCAGCGCCCGCATAGTGGCGGCGCTCCTCGATTCCCGCTTCAAACGGAGTCGTCTGCACGCTCGCCTTCAGCTCACGGTCGTAGTCGGTGCCTGTCACATTGATATAGGCCACCTTCAGGGTTTCCACAACCTCGGCCAGATCAACGGGCCGTTCCGCAGGTTGCGGGAGGAAACATTGCCTCAGCACTCCAGCAAGGCCGATCGGCATGGCCGGAAGCTCCTCAACGGGTTCGCCCGTTTGCAGATACTGTTCGAGCACATCGGCTGCCCATTGCCCGGACATCCACGTCACTTCCCCCGTGAACATCTCCAGCACCGACACCCCCCAGCTCCAAATGTCCGTCTGCCGCGTTACCGGCCGTCGGTCGGCCTGCTCCGGAGAGCAGTACGCCGGCGTGTATCCGCCACTGCTGACCAAGATGTTGCGGCCCGACGCCGGCGCAAGGCGTTCGCCACCCGCAGCCCGCGCCCTTGCCAAGCCAAAGTCGGTCACCTTGGGCCGCACCCCCTGCACCGCCGCAACCCCGTCAGAGACCATCAGCACATTGCCCGGTTTCACGTCCTGGTGTACCACCCCCCGTTCATGCATACAGTGCAGGCCCCAGGCGAACTGGATTGAGATATCGAGGATACGTTCCACCGCCCTCTGCGAGCCGCCTTCGTAAAGTTTCTTCGAGTCAATCCACTCCTTGAGACTGCCACCCTGGACATACTCGGCAAAGATCAGCACCTCGTCGCCTACGGTGCGGAAGAACCGGCATGGAACGATATTCGGATGCTCCGGCAGATCAATCCAGGTCTGCAGCTCGGACAGAAAGTTGCGTCGGTCGGACTCCTTCAACCCCGTCGCGCGTTTGACAGCGAACTGGCGTTGGCTAGTCCGGCTATGCACCAGATACACGATGCCCATGCCGCCCTCGCCCAGCACCCGGTCCACCACGTAATCATCCAAAATCGTCTGGCCCAAATTCCAGTCCGTCATGTCTCACCCCAATCTGTTGACGTGATGATACTCCACGCCCGTATTCCCTTCTACCCTATTTTTTGCCGAATGCTGCGCGAAAAAATACTAAATACAGGTTTACCGTCGGCTTGGATTTTTAGCGATCAGCGTAAAAAAATCCAAGCCGACTCTCATTCGCGAAGATTCGCGGGAAAAAATCCCCTGCGCGATTGCCTGTTGCCGATTGCCACTTTTGTGACTTTGGGTGTGTTCAGCGGTCCGTCGGATACGCTTAGTCCCACACTTCGTCGGATACGCTTAGTCCATCTGCTTAGTCGTTGCTGCACAATAAGTTATCGATTAAGTGTAACGAGCAAGTGTAACCGATTAAGTGTGGGGATCAAGTGTGGGGACGAAGTGTGGAGACGAAGTGTGGCAGGCACTCATTCGTGCGTTATGCCAGCACGATGAATAGCTCCCTGATCTCATCCGCCACCTCGGCCGCGGTCTCCGTGTACAGCCGGACCTCTTCCTCCATCAGCCGCCGACAGGCCCGCTTCGCCGTCAGCAGGCAGTTGCCGGCCTGTTTCTCGGTCATGCCGTGGTGGGTTCCGAGGTCTGCCAGCGACTGTTCGTCCGCCCCGTGCAGAATCGGGGCGATGATCCGCCGCACGAAGATGTCATAGTGCGCGCTCTTGCCTGTGGTTTCACACTCCGCCTCCAGCCGTTTCAGCACGCGCATCACCAAGCCGACCGCCCACTGCCGGTCGAAAACCCGGTCGGGCGTCAGCCCCTCATCCTTCGGATCGAAGGGGTGAGACGCGCTCTCCATGAGTTCATCGAGCGACACGAGCCCCGCCGCCGGTTTCCGCCGCTGCGCGTTGTCCGCCCGCCTTTCGTTCGATACGAACCGTTTGAGGCTGGTCAGCATGAGCGACCGGAGACGGCCTTTGTCCGGATCGGCCTTGGCGAAGCCGTCGTTCTCCAGCCACGCGGCAAAAAAGGCCTGCGTCAGATCCTTGGCATCGGCATCGCCATGTCCGGACCGCTTCAGAAAACAATAAACCGGACGCCAGTAACGGCCCGCAAGAAGGTTAAGCCCGGCCTCCCGCAGCGCCGGGCTGTTTCCGCGCAGGTTTTTCAGCAAACCCCAGTCGGTCGTCGGAAAAGCGTCTTTACGGGTCGGCATCGTCTGTTCCTCAGGCGAGCGCAATGACATTCATTGTTTCACCTCAATTCATACATGTCATGATACGCTTTGGCCATAGGCCCTTCCACACTATTTTTTGTTGAATCCTGCGTTGGAAAATGAATCGGCGCGCTTTTGTGACTTTAGGTGTGTTCAGCGGGCAGATTGTCTCCGGTGCGGGTGCATCACACTTTGTCGCTTACCCTTAGTCCCGCACTTCGTCGGATACGCTTAGTCCCACACTTTGTCGGATACGCTTAGTCAAACTGCTTAGTCGTTGCCTCGCAGAGCTTTATCGACTAAGTGTAACGAGTAAGTGTAACCCGATTAAGTGTAGACGATTAAGTGTGTAGACGAAGTGTGGCTGGCACTCATTCGTGCGTTATGCGAGCACGAGGAACAACTCACGGATCTCAGCCGCCACCTCGGCCTCGCTCTCCGCGTACAGCCGAACCTCATCTTCCATTTTCAAACAAAAAAGACGGACACCTTGCGGCGTCCGTCTACAGGCTCACGCGTTGCCGCGAGGCCTAAGCCTTCTTGACTTCGGTCACCGGAGTGGCTTCGGCAACGGCTTCCGCCTTGGCCGGGAGCACCACCCACTGCAGCAGGCACATCTCCGCGCCGTCGCTGGAGCGCTGCCCGAGCTTGCAGATGCGCGTGTAACCGCCGGGCCGGCCGTCCATGGCCGGAACCACGCAGTCGAAGAGCCTCTGCACGGCCGCAGGACTCTGCAGGCGGGACGCCGCCAGCCGGCGGGCCGCCAGCGTGCCCTTGCGGGCCAAGGTGACCATTTTCTCGGCATCGCGACGCGCCTGTTTGGCCTTGGGCAGCGTGGTCTTGATGCTGCTCTGGACAATCAGGTTCGTC
>MWEJ01000052.1 GCA_002071025.1 Verrucomicrobia bacterium ADurb.Bin070
ATCGCGATTTGGTTCAGCCGGACCAAGCGGTCGGACTGGGAGACGCCCATGCGGATGAACTCGGCGTTCATCCCCTCGATGTTGGCCAGCACCAGCAACTGCTCGATGGCGGCGTAGTCGCGCATATTGCCTTCCAGCGCCGGATTGGCGTCCCGCCACTGTTTGGCGGTCTGACCGAAGAGCGCGACGTTCAGCACGTCGGCTTCGCTCGCGTATGTCATACTGATCTGTTCGGGCGTCAGCGCTGCGGGTATCAGATGGTCCTTAATGGCGTCCGTGTGGATGCGGTAGTTTAGTTTGGCCAGCGTTCGGTTGAGATTCCAGGCCAGCGACAAGCGCCTGTTCTCGTCTTCCTTGAGCCGTCGAAACTCCTTGACCAGATAAAGTTTGAACTCGGCGGATATCCAAGAGGCAAATTCGAAGGCAATATCCTGATGTGCAAACGTTCCTCCGTATCTTCCCGATTTTGACACGATCCCGATTGCATGTGTGGCCTCGATCCACCGTTGTGGAGAAAGAACAAAATAGTTGCTTCCCGCTTCAATTCTAAACCTATCGAATTCGAGAGGTTTAAAATTAAGATTATTCATCTTCTCCCAAAGGCCCAAAAACTCAATCGTGCTCCGACTTCTCATCCAATTATTGATGATCGCAAAGGCGTCTTTGGGATTGCGATACTTGGCTATATCGGTGATCGAGATGTAGTCATCCGCATATTGCGCGACGACCGCAACATCCGTTCCCTGCACATTGATCGTGGCCTTCTTCATAGCCCCAGCTCCTTGAGATACCCGTCCATCTTGGCGCGGACGGTGGCGAGCTGCTGCTCCAGCCCGTCGATCTCCTTCTTGACGGCCATGAGGTCGATCTCGGCCTCCTCCTCGAAGGTGTCGACGTAGCGCGGGATGTTGAGGTTGTACGCATTGTCGGCCAGCTCCTGCGGCGTAGCGCGGTAGGCGTACTTTGCCACGGTCTGGAAGGCGCGGTAGGTCCGGACGATCGTGTCGACGTGCGTGTCGGTCAGCACGTTCTGATTCTTGGCGCTCTCGAAGGCGCGGGAGGCATCGATGAAGAGCACGTCGCCGTGGGCCTTGCCCTTGTTGAAGAGCAGGATCGCGGCAGGGATGCCCGTGCCGAAGAAGAGGTTAGCGGGCAGGCCGATGACCGCCTCCAAGAGGTTCTCCTCGATGAGCCGCTGGCGGATTTTGCCCTCGGCCCCGCCGCGGAAGAGCACGCCGTGCGGCACCACCACGCCCACGCGGCCCGTGCCTTCGCGGGCGATCTCGATCATGTGGGAGATGAAGGCGTAGTCGCCCTTGGACTTGGGCGGCAGGCCGCGGTGGTAGCGGTGGAAGGGATCGGCCTCGGCCTCCTCGACGCCCCACTTCTCCAGCGAGAAGGGCGGATTGGCCACCACGATGTCGAACTTCATGAGCTGGTCGTGCTCGACCAGGCGCGGGTGGCGCAGCGTGTCGCCCCACTCGATGCGAAAGCTGTCCATACCGTGCAGGAACATGTTCATGCGGCATAAGGCGTGGGTCGTGCCGTTGCTCTCCTGACCGAAGAGCGCGAAGTCGCGCTTGTCGGCCTGCCGCCCCACCTTGATCAGCAGCGACCCGGAACCACAGGCGGGGTCGCAGATCGTATCTCCCTTCTTTGGCGCGAGCAGGCGGGCCAGCAGCGTCGAGACCTGCCCGGGCGTATAGAACTCGCCCGCCTTCTTGCCGGCGTCCGAGGCGAAGCGTTCCAGGAGATACTCGTAGACGTTGCCGATCACGTCCTCGTCGCCGACCGCCGAGGGCCGCAGGTCGAGGCGCTCGTCGTTGAAGTCTTCGAGCAGATGTTTGAGACGGGCGTTCCGTTCCTTGGTCTGCCCCAGTTTGGTCTCCGAGTTGAAGCTGACCTCGCGGAAGACACCTTCCAGCTTCTCCTTGTTCGCCTCCTCGATCTCGCCGAGCGCCATGTCGATCCGCTCGCCGATGTCCGGCTGGGTCCGGCAAGCGTAGAGGCTGGCGAAGTCGCACCCCTCGGGAAGCTGGAAGCGCTCGCGCGACAGGCGGCGGTTCACGCGCAGCACGTCGCCCCGGTACTCCTTCAGGTACTGGTCGCGGTGGTCGCTCCACACATCTGAAATGTACTTCAGGAAGACCATCACGAGGATGTAGTTCTTGTAGTCGGCCGGATCGAGCACGCCCC
The DNA here is from genome assembly GCA_002071025.1 of Verrucomicrobia bacterium ADurb.Bin070. GTDB lineage: Bacteria > Verrucomicrobiota > Kiritimatiellia > RFP12 > UBA1067 > DUPH01. The sequence continues at coordinate 2,197 of MWEJ01000052.1, forward strand.
GGAAGGTGTCGCACGCCCGCCACGCCACATCGTTGATCTGACTCTGGTCAATCGTCTTCATAAGTTGTCCGTGTTAGTCCGTGTCTTTCCGTGTTAGTCCGTGTGTCCTTGTCTCGCCGCCGCCAGCAGCTCGCCCGCCACCAGCCGCGCTCGCAACACCGCGATCTTCTCACTCAGGCTCCGCTCCTCAATCGCGAGCGCTGCCGCCTCCACGATCTTCCGTTGCATTTCCAGCGGCGGCAGAGGCAGGTCCAAGTCTTCCAAGTCGCGGCGCTCGACGATCTGCACATAGGTGCCTTTGCGCCGCTCCTCGAAATGCCGCGCCGCCGACTCGGACCTCAGGAACCAGGCAAGGTACTCCGGCACCACGCGCGCCACATTCGGCCTCAGTACGAAGAACTGGGCCCCGGCGATGATGCGGGGCTGCTCCATCCGAAAGGCGATCGCCGTGGTACGCGTGCCCCGGTTCGGGAAGAGCACATCGCCAGAACGGAGAAAATGGTCATCGCGAATGCGTTCGGCGGGTTCGATGTGGGCAAAGTCGGCGTTCAGCCATGTGCCGTCCTGCGACACGTCGCTGATCCTGACCAGGCGGCACGACCCGCCCTCGACCGGGCGCGTCGCATCGCGCCCCCGCAGGGTCACGCCCATCCGAACAGCCGATAACTCAGCCAGCCGAACGCTTTGCGTTTGCACCTTTCTCTGTTTTCCGTAGATCACGAGATGAATATATGATATAGATCATAAATAGTTAACCACGTATTGAGTGTTTTATTTGCACACTTAATAATCGTGCAAAAGACATCCTCTCGATAATCACTTTGCGGAAGTGCGAATCCATGTTACTCTAAACGGCAAAGGAATTATGGGAACTCGGCTTTGGGGGAGCATTACTCTGGGGATCTGTCTGGCACTCGAAGGAGCCGGGGCCGGCGGGCCTGAGGTCCGCATCCTTCGCTTTGAGCCCGAAGCCAATGTCTGCCGCGCGGGCCGGACCGAGACCGTGCACGCGGTCATCCGCAACACGGGCGGAGCGGCGGCAGGCGGCACGCTGAGGTTGGGCGTGACGGAGGGTGTCACCGTCTCCGGCCCGCAGACATCCGGCGTGCTCGCGCTGGCGCCGGGCGCGCAAACGAACGTGGCGTGGACCGTGACCGCGGCGGCCGCTTGCGACAGCGTGCTGTCGGTCGCGCTGGAGGACGGCGCGCGGACAGTGGCGCGCACTGATATCCGGGTGCGCTTTCTGCCCCCGATGGCGAAACGCCGGCTCGACTACATCCCCGAGCCCGTGCCGGTGAAAACCGAGGTGCTGGTCGGCGCGCACCACTGCCCGCTCTGGGAGGCGGACAAGTTCAACCTCTGGGCCAATGTGCTCAAGCATCCCGAGCGCACGCCCGCGCTGGGCTTCTACGCGCAGGAGAACCCCGAAATCTCGGACTGGGAGACAAAGTGGGCGGTCGAGCACGGCATCTCCTTTTTCATCTACTGCTGGTACCGCGCCAGCCAAGGGGGCGCGGTCAAGATGCGCTACGGCACGGCGATCCACGACGCGCTCTTCAAGTCGCGCTTCGCCGACAAGATGAAGTTCACCATCATGTGGGAGAACCAGTCGAAAGGCATCGCCGGTGTGGCCGACGAGCGCGACCTGTTCGAGAATCTGATGCCGTACTGGATCGAAACCTATTTCAAGTACCCCGGCTACCTCAAAATCGACAACCGGCCGCTGCTCTTTGTCTACCGGCCGGAATTTCTAATCAAAGACCTTGGCGGCGTGGAGAAGGTCCGCGCCGCCTTCGGCAGGATGCGGCAGGTGTGCCGCGACGCGGGTTTTGGCGGCTTGATCCTGCTCGGTGAATACCGCGGGCTGGACCCGAAACACCTTGCCCTGATGAAGGATCTGGGGCTCGACTACACCTTCGCCTACTGCTGGGGCATACCGGGCAGCCCGGCGCCGCAGCAGGCGATCCAGTCCCAGATGGCGTCCATCCGCAAGACGCAGGAGCTGGGCATCCTGCCGCAGGTCGTGACCGTCTCGCAGGCATGGAGCGGCTGGCGCGACGAGGGCAGCATCTGGAAGATTCCTCCGACCGACTTCGAAGGGTTGCTGCGCGAGGCCAAAGCCTTCATCGCCACATTGCCGTCGGATCAGCTCGGCAGCCGCATGCTGTTGCTCGACAACTGGAATGAATGGGGCGAAGGTCACTACCTCGCGCCCTACCGCGAGTACGGCTTCGGCTATCTCGACGCGGTGCGCAACGTCTTCGCGCCGGACGCGGGGCCGCACGAGGACCTGCTGCCGGAGGACATCGGACTGGGACCGTACGACACGGCTTACCGCACGTACGCGGCTGCGGAAGCGCGCCTGAATGAACGCCTGACGCGTCGGGTCAGGAAGCCTGGCGCGGATGATCCGGGGCTGATCGGATGGTGGGCGTTTGACGACCCCGAAGATGACCGCGTGACGCTCGATTATTCAGGTCACGGCTTGGGCGGCGTCCTAAAGAACGCCGGCCGCGCGCCGGGCATCGACGGGCGCGCGCTCGTCTGCAACGGCGGCAGCGCGATGATCGCGCCCGATCCGTCGCTCTCGCCCTCGAATGCGTTCACGGTCGCGTGCTGGGTCAAGACCGATCTCGCCGGACAGAAGCACGCCTGGTTCATCAACCGCATCTTCGGCGGCAGCACATCGTCGGGCTTCCGCCTCGGCTTGCAGGACGGACGTCCCTGTTTCGGCGTGCCGGTCACGTCGTTCAGCCATCACCTGACCGGCAAGGCACCGTTGCCGACCGGCCACTGGGTGCATCTTGCGGGAACATTCGACGGGCAGACGATGCGCCTCTATATGGATGGCGAGGAGCAGGGCGCTCTGGCACGGCCGGGGCCACTTCAGCCGAACGGCCGGCCGCTGTGTCTGGGCAATTATGACGCCGGCCACGCGGCGCATTTCACGGGGCTGCTCGACGAGGTGAAACTTTACGGCCGGGCACTGTCGGCGGACGAAGTCCGGGGAGCTGCTCGTCGCGACAGGTAGGACGGCACGCCTGCGCCGCCGCACCTCTCCACACCACCGGCGGCCGTCATTTCGTTTGCTGCCGGGCGAGGGCGGCATCGAACTCGCCATCGCATCCCCAGGCGGAGGGCGTGTCGCCCATCACAAAAGCCAGCGTGCCGCCGGCCGTGATGTCGCGGTGATGAATGACCGGCGCGTCGAGCGGACGGCCGTTGAGCGAGGCCGACTGAATGTAGATGCGGGCGCCGCCCGCGTTTTCGGCCGTCACGGCAAAGGTCTTGCCGTTCGGCTGCCGGAACGCGAAACGCGGCGCGCGCGGCCCGTGCAGATAATAGGCGTCCTGACCGGCGAACGGGAAAAACCCCGCGTTTAAAAAGACATAGAGCGAGCCCATCGCGCCTGAATCGTCGTCACCGGGCGGCCCGTCCTGAGTGAAGAGGCCGCGCAGCTTGTCGGCCCAATATGAGGCGAGGTAAGGACGTTGCACATGGCAGAAAAGCCAGACGGTCATGAAGGAAGGCTCGTTGCCGAAATCGATCAATCCGTTTTCAAGCGCGAACTGGAGGCGCTCGATGAAGCGCGGCCGCCCTCCCATTTTTTCGATCATGCCCGGCACATCGTGCGGGATCACGTAGGAATATTGCCAACAGGTGCCCTCGTAAAAATCGGTATTGTAGCCTTTGCGGGCCGGCGTGCCGCAGAAGGTGCCGTCCGCGTTGCGGGCTCGGATGAAGCCGGTGAACCCGCTGTCCGCCAACGTATCGTCCCAGACGTTGCGCCAACTGTGTGAGCGCGCGAGCAGCCTGCCGGCCTCGTCGGCCTTGCCGAGCCCGGCGGCGACCTGCGCGGCGCACCAGTCGTTATAGGCGAAGCCCAGCGTGCCAGAGCCGGATTTCATGCGCCAGCAGTAATCGTGTTTGCCCTTGTGCGCGACCCAGCCCAGCGTGCGGTAGTCCTCGGTGCGGCGGCCCGCGTTGGCGGCGAGCACCTCCCAGGCGGCGTTCCAGTCGATGCCGGAAATCTGCTTGGCGTAGGCGTCGCCGATCACATTGTCCGCCTCGTCGCCGCCCTGCCCCACGCGATACTCTTTGCCTTGGATGAAGGCGGCCGCGCACTGCCCGTTGCGGTGCAGACGCTCCGTGAACGAGCGGACGTTGCCGGACACCACATCGGGGCGCACGATGGCCATGAGCGGAAAGAGGGTTTTCCAGGTATCCCAGAGCGTGTAGTGGTCGTCCCAGCAGGGCGCGTCAACCGGCCAGCCGTCTGCATCACCAGTGCGGTCGCGCGGCTGCACGAGGGTGTGAAAGAGATGGCTGTAGAAAAGGCGCTGCTCCTCCTCCGGCATACCATCAACCGTGATCGCGGCGAGCGCCTCGTCCCAGGCGCGCTCGGCCGTCGCCTGCAACGCGCCGAGATCCCATGCCGGAATCTCGCTGTCAAGCCATTGGCGCGCACGTTCGACCGAGGTAAAAGAGACCGCGATTTTCAGAAGAACCACGCGCGACGCGCGGGTGTCGAAACGCAGCCAGGCACCGAGACCTTCGCGTTTTTCGATACGGGCTGACGTCACGCCGTCTGCACTCTCTTCGCCGTGCCACGTGCCGAAACCCGCCGGCGCGACATCGACCTTGGCCGCGAAAAAGAGCCGGTAGGGAGCGGGGTTCCAGTTGCCGTCGAAGATACCGCCCCCCGTGATCGTGCCGCTGGCGGGATCAATCATGACGGCCCCGTTCGTGAGCGCGGCGGCCTTGCCGATCTTGCGCGCGACATTCAAAACGATCCGGGCATCTTCGTTAGCCGGGAACTCGAACCGATAGAGCGCGCTGTGGGCGGCAGGCACGACAGTGCAGCGCGTGTCCCAGCGTGTCAGTCGGGCGCGGTAGGCAAAGGGGGCGGCCTCCACGTCCGCCAGCGGCGAGGCGTGGTCCCTCTCGGCGATACCGGGGCCAAGACGCGGAGAAACCAGAAAGTTGCCGTAGGTCGGCGTGCCGCCTGTTCCCTGGGTGTGCAGTTGGGAGAAGCCCACCACATCGTCGCCGAAAACAAACCCTGAGGTCTTGGGCTTGAGCGTGTCGGGACTGGGGTAAACGGAAGCGTGGGGCAAACACGGTCCCGGCATACAGGAACCGTGGCCCCTGACGCCGACCATCATGTCCACCCGGTGCGACAGTCCGCCTGCACCCGCCTGCGCGGCACCCAGCGCCGCCGCCGCGCACGCAGCAGCGAACCCCCGTCCCAAGTCCCATATTGTGTGTGCCATCGACTGCCTCCACTTCTTCCGCCCCCGGACAAACGGCCATGCCTGCTTAAAGCAGAATTGTGATGGACGGCACCTTAACATGTGGAAACGTGCGCGTCAACGACGAGGGCGCCGGCGCGCGTAATCGGTCGGTGGCAGGTGCGGAAGATCATGCGTTTCTGGTAAAAAAGAACGCGCTCGACTCGCACACCCCCTATTGCCACACCGGGAGAGAGCGCACTTGCGCCGTGCGGCGGCGCTCAGTATGATACGCGCAGATGACACGCTACACCGAAGTATGGAAATCTTTCGGAATGCTCTGCGCCATGCTGGTTTTGGCGGCAGGCTGTGCGCGCGAGAGACGGCAGGATGCCGCCGCGTTCGCCGGTTCCGAAAGCTGCCGCGAGTGCCACGAGCGCTTTTATGGACTCTGGGCCACGTCGCATCACGGGCTCGCGATGCAGCCGGCTGACGAAGCGTTCAGCCGCCGCGCGCTCACGCCGCTGACGAACGCAGTCGAAATCGGCACTCGCCGATATCGCACCGACGCGGCGGCGCGCGCCGTAATCGAAGAGCAGCCGGACGGGACCCGGACAACCTATCCGATCATGCACGCGATGGGCGGAAAAAACATCTATTATCTGCTGACCCCGCTGCAGCGCGGCCGCCTACAGGTGCTGCCGATCGCCTACGACGTGCACAGCAACGGCTGGTTCGACGCGGCCGGCAGCATGATCCGCCACTTCAATGACGGCACGATCGACGAGGCCCTGCACTGGCGCGATCCGCAACTCACCTTCAACACCGCCTGCTTCGGCTGCCACGTCAGCCAGATCGCCAAGAACTACGACGCCGCGACCGACACCTACCGCACGGTCTGGCGCGAGCCCGGCATCAGTTGCGAGTCGTGCCACGGCCCCGGCGGCGAACACATCCGCGTCTGCCGCGCGGCCCCCACCAACCAGCCGCCCGCCGACCTCAAGCTCATCAGCATGCGCAACATGACGCGCGTACAAAGCGATGAGACCTGCGCCACCTGCCACGCTAAGCTGCGTCCGCTCACTGACGCCTTCACGCCGCGCGACCGCTTTTTCGACCACTATGACCTGATCGCCTTTGAAAGCCCCGACTTCTATCCTGACGGCCGCGACCTCGGCGAAAATTACACCTACACGCTCTGGCTCACCAGTCCCTGCGTCAAAGCCGGCAAGCTCGATTGCACCCACTGCCACACCTCCAGCGGACGGTACCGGTTTGCCGGCGAGCGGACCAACGAATCCTGCCTGCCGTGCCACCAGTCGCGCGTCGACAACGCCACGGCGCATACCCGCCACCCGGCCGGCAGCGCCGGCAATCAGTGCGTCGCCTGCCACATGCCGACGACCACCTTCGCGCGCATGCGCCGCTCCGACCATTCGATGCGTCCGCCCACCCCGGCGACCACGCTCGCCTACGGCTCGCCCAACGCCTGCAACCTGTGCCACACCGACAAAGACGCACGCTGGGCGGACAACCGCGTGCGCGCCTGGCGCTCACGCGATTATCAGGCGCCGGTCCTGCAGCGAGCCAGCCTGATCGACGCGGCCCGCAAGCGGGAGTGGTCGCGGCTCGACGACCTGCTGGCCGAGATCGGCGATCCGGCCAGCGACCCGATCCTCGCCGTCTCGCTGCTGCGCCTGCTGGCACCCTGCGCAGACCCGCGCAAAGGCCCCGCGATCCGCCAAGCCTTGTCACACCCCCATCCGCTGCTCCGCTCCTCGGCAGCCGCATTACTGGCGGACGAGGTCTCGCAGCAGAACTTCAGCGCTCTGGTGACCGCCGCGAGAGACGATTACCGCGTCGTCCGCATCGCCGCCGCCACCGCGCTGGCCCGTTATCCGCAGGGGCTGCTCGACCTTCCCTCGGCGCGATCCGTGTGCGAGGCGGCCTTCCGCGAACTGGAGGCAAGCCATCGCTGTATGCCGGATTCGTGGGCCTCCCACTACAATCTCGGCAATTATTTCGAGGTGCGCGGCCTGACCGACCGGGCGCTCGCCTCCTACGCGCATGCCACGCGGCTGCGGCCCGACATGGTGCCGCCGCTGGTCAACGCTTCCATGATGCACGCGCGGCGCGGCGACCTGCGCACCTCCATCGCGCTGCTGCGTAAGGCCGAGGCGGCGGACCCGCGCAACCCGGCCGTGCACCTCAACCTCGGCATGGCGCTGGCCGAGCAGCAAGACATGTCCGGCGCGGAACGCCACTTCCGCGCGGCGCTCGCCGCCGACCCGACGCTGGCGCAGGCAGCCTTCAACCTCGGCGTGCTGCTGAACCGAACCGCGCCCACGGATGAGGGCGTCGCCTTGTGCCGCCGCGCCGCCGAGCTGGCTCCGCAGCATGCCGGCTACGCCTACACCCATGCGTATTACCTGATGATGCGGGGATACGCGGACGAGGCGGCCAAGGTGTTGCGCGACGCGCTCCAGCGCGGCGTGACCTCCCCGGAAATCACGTCGCTGCTGGGCCGGCTGACGCGCGCGCAGCCATGAGAGTGGCGACACGGGCGCGGGGCTGGCCGTTCGTTACTGCGCCACCAGCTCCAGCCGGTCGATGCCCTGCATGAAGCTGTCCTTCTTGGTTCTTGGGTTGGCACCGGTCAGCGTCACGGTCAGCACATTCTCGCCTTGCGCCAGCTCCACACTGCCCGCCTGAACGGCATGGGTCTCGACCCTCTCCGCAAAGGCATCATAAGCGGCGACCAGCCGCTTGCCGTTGAGCGCGATATCCGCGACGCCGTAATCGTTCGCGTGCGTGAGGTGCAGCGTCAGCGCAAAGCGTCCCGCGCGGGCCATGCCGAAAGTTAGCGTCAGCACATCGCCCGGTTTGCCGTCGCGCCACCAGAGCTGTTTGCCGCCGCTCCACTCCGCATCCTTGTGCCCGTCCTGCACCGACACATGCCCGCGGCTCACCACGAACTCCAAAGCCTCGCCTTCGATCACGCCCTCCGTATGCAGCTTGAGCGGAATGATGTCACGCCGCGTGCGCGCCACCGGCTGTGCCGCACGCTCCGGCTCAGGCCCCCGGTTCGCGCGGCCGCCCGGTTTCATGTACCAGCAGGCGCTCGGCGCGTAATCGATCACCGTATCCGCCCAATGCCACAGCTCCATGTCAAACCTGAGGCTGGAACGGAACGGAATCCGGTCCAAGACCCGATAGCGGACATTGACGGCCAATCCTTCGCTGTTGGCCCCCTCGCCGATCGGCTGCGCAAGGAAAGGATGCGTAAAGACATTCGGATTACTCCAGGCATAGCCGTAGTAATCCTCCGATCCCGTGCCGATGAATGCGGGGAAGGCCTCGCCGTCCACAAAGATCTTTTCGTCACCTTCTCCCCACCAGGCCCGAGCCGTGTTGAAGAGCGTCACGCCCGTGCCTGCCAGCACACCCTCTCCGTGCAGCGTCACATAGTTGAGGTCGTGATGCCCGTCCTGGCCGACGCGCGTCGGCTCGTGCCGATACTCGGTCCAGCCCGCGCCGAAATACATGCTGCGGTTGTCCCAGCGCCACGGCGCAGTCACCAGCACACCTTGCGTCACCGTCACCGCGTTCGTGCCCAGGTTGCGCAAGGTCAGTTCGCAGCGCCTGCGGAACGGCATCACCCAAGCCGACTCCATCAAGCCGCCGCGCGACACCTGCGTGTACCAGGTCCTCGACGGCGCGAGCCGGCACCCCGTAGCAAAGAATTCCCCGGCCGGCATCCAGACCGTGCGCACACCGTCAAAGGCCATCTCGATCACAGTCGAGCGCAGCGTCTGATCGTCGCGCCCGCCGTTCAGCGTCAACGCCAGCAGACGTACCGCGCGCGCGCCTTCAACCGTGTGCGTGACCGACGCTCCCGGCGCAAGCACGCCGTCCAGCCGAACCTCGCGCGTGGTGCGCCGATCCATCCCCAGACCGCCGCCCGCGAGCGCGCGGTTCACCTCAGAAAGCGCCCTGACATCGCGGCGTGCCGCTTCCAGCGAGAAGCTTTCGACCGCCGTCCCCGCGCGGTACGTGCGGCATTCCGCGTTGTAGTAAAAGTTTTCGCCGTGGCCCAGCGTCGCGCTCTCATACGTCACCACGCACCGCGCAGCGTACGGGATCGGAAGATACAGATTGTGGCCGCGCTTCAAATAATCCGTGCGCTCCGAGACCGAGGCCGCCAGCGGATAGCCGCACAGCATGCCGCCGCTGAGCACATCTAACACGGGCCCTTCAATCTCCGGCGTGGTCTGTCCGTCCAGATAGACACGCAAGATGCCCGAGCCGTCGGTACCGGCAACCGTGACCCAGAAGCGAACCAACGCGCCGGGACCTGCGGCATCCACCATCACCTGCTCACGCCGCACGCCGTTGGTCGACACGCGCAAAAAATGGCTGCGGTCGTCGTTCGCGTACCAACCGGGCTGGTCCGGCGCGACCGACGCCCGGTCATAGCTGCTGAACTGCCGGCTCGTATAGGCCGGATCAGGAAACCGTGCCGCCTCGTCGCGGTCTATCATCTCCGCGAGTAGTGAGATCACCGTGACCGTACGTTCTGAAGAAAACCATCCCGCCTGCGACGTTCCTGCCGCCAGCGCCAATGCCATGCCGATCATTTTCCGCCGCATCAACTCCTCCTTCCATTCCTTTCGGGTGACACTCCCCGCCTCTGTCCGCACGCGTTCACCGCGCGTTAATCACGACGCGAAAGCCGACGTCGAACACGCCCTGCCACGGCGCATACGGCCATGCTTCACTGAAGACCGCACGCCGGGGCCGCGACCACCACGAACCGCCGCGCGCGAGCCGCCGCGCGCCGTCCGACGCCGCATCGCTCGTCCACTCCGCCACATTGCCGTGCGCGTCGCACACGCCCCACGCGTTCGGCTCGAAGGACCCGACCGGCGCGCTCACGCGGAAGCCGTCGTTCACGGCTGCCGCGGCCGGCCGCCACGGCGGGATCGCCCCGTGCGGCAGATCCCAAGGCGTGAACCGCTTCACCTGCCGAAACGCCTCGTCCGCGAGATTCGCGACCTTCGCGAAGTCCGTCTCCGCTGTCCCGTAGGCCCATTCACCGGACGCACCCGCGCGAGCCGCCCACTCCCATTGCGCACCGCTGGGCAGCGCGCACGCCACACCGCCTGTTTGGGCGAGCCACTCGCAAAACGCCTGGGCCTGCTCCCACGCGACGCGACACACCGGCTGCTCCGGGCCATTGACCGGATCGCCCCGCTCTTCCGAGCCGAACTGCATGAAATCGTCCGTCTCGATCCGGCTGTCATGCCGCGGATCGAACCGAGCGAACTGCCGGTTGGACACCTCGGTGCGGCCGATCCAGAACGGCTGCGACACCTCTGCGACACGTCCGTCCGCAGCAATAAACCGCCCGGCCGGAATCTTCACCAACTCCAGCGCCACGCCGCCGCCCAAATCGACCGAGCGGCGCGTTTCGCCTGCGGCCGCCTGCCTGCGCCGCGCCTCAGCCACGTCAAAAGGCCACCCCTCCACCTTCTGTCCTCCGACCTCTGACCTCTGGCCTCTGGCCTCTGACTTCTGAACTCTGGCCTCTGACCTCTGACTTCTGACCTCTGACCTCTGATCTCTGATCGCTGACCTCTGACCTCTGATCGCTTCATCTTCCAAATCCACGTCCACCCCGCCGTAGCGCCGGTTAAGTTCGCGCTGCCGCGCGGCCATTTTGGTCACGCGGTTGGTGCCGCAGATCTCGGTCCACGTGCCGTGTGCCGGCGTGTTCAGATCGATCCACGTCGTGATGCGGTCCCACGCTTCGGCGGAAAGCGCGACCTGCTGATGGCCGCGCTCAAGCAAGCGGACCAACTCGGTGGTCGAGGCATGGCACTCATACGGATTGAGCAGATGCAGGTCGCCCTCCATCGTATACCCGCGCACAAAGCGCTTCAGCGCGAGATAGGACGGCGGAAAGTGCGCAGGTTCGTCATACCCCTTGGCCGGACGTCCCGCGCGCACATCGGGCAGGCGGCGCAGATCGGGGCGGCCCGCCGTGCCGTCGTGGCAGCGCACGCACGACGCATCGAGCACCGGCTGCACCTCGCGGTTGAAGGAAAATCCGCGCACCGGTCCGCGCCACGGCTGGATCTTGGCCGGCGGCTTCAGCAGCGCGAGGCGCTGCGACTCCGCGCCGATGCTGCTGTTCTGCTCTTCGTGGCAGCCCGCGCACGACTGCATCTCGCCGGGCATGGCGGTGAACCAGCTTCGCATCGTCTGCAGCGCGCGTCCTTCGGCATCCAGCGGCTGGAGCGCGATCGGCGTGTTGGCGGGAACCTCGAAAAAGGCCGAGCCGTCGGACTCGACCGGCACGGTGCCCAGAATGCGGCGCACGTCCCAAGGGCCGTCAAATCCCACGCTGTCCCACTGCGCCCCCATGCCGCGGTAGGAAAAGGCATAGGAAAAGACGCGCAGCCGTTTGACGGTGCCGCGCGGCACGCCCCGGAGGCCCGGACCGCTGTAAACATCCACGATTTTGGCGAGGCCGGTTTTTTTCGTCGTTGCCACGCTGTCGGGAAACTGCGGCGGCCGCGCGCGCGGCACAAGCGGAACCGGCTCGAGTACCGCCCACTGCGGATCTTCGTGGAGCA
>MWEJ01000053.1 GCA_002071025.1 Verrucomicrobia bacterium ADurb.Bin070
GCGGCCGGCGACGACGCCAACAGCGGGCTGGAATCCGAACTGCCGCTCAAGACCCTGCAGGCCGCCGCCTCGCGCGCGCTGGACGGCGATACCGTGCGCGTCGCGCCGGGTGCCTATGACGCCGGTTTCGCGGTCGTGGCCGAAGGCGCGCTCACCAACCGTCTGGCCATCACCAACGCCATCACGGTCACGTCGCTCGACGGACCTGACAACACCTTTATCGTCGGTGCCCGCAGCCTGAACGCGAACGGCTGCGGCTCGGACGCCGTGCGCTGCGTCTACCTGTCGGCCGGCACGCTCCAGGGCTTCACCGTCACCGGCGGCGCCACCGACACCGTGGACGGCGGCTTTGAAAACGATTGCGGCGGCGGCATCTACGCTTCTCAGTCTGCGCGCATCATCGACTGCGTCCTCTCGAACAACATCGCCTACCACAAAGGCGGCGGCAGCTCGCTCGGCACGCTGCACCGCTGCCGGGTCGCCGACAACGCGGTCCTCATTCCCGCCGGCTTCGGCGGCGCGGTCCGCGGCAGCACGGTCTATGACTCGCTGATCGTCAACAACGGCGGTCCCTACGCCATCGCCTACGCCTATCTTTACAATGTGACCGCCTACAACGATTCGCCGGTCCACAGGTCCTCTGTCTACAATTCGATCCTGATGTTGATCGGCGGCGGAAACAGCTATACTGCCACCGAACCCGACCGCAAGGTCTACAGTTCCTGCCTGTCCGGCACACTCTCCGCGAACAACGACGGCGGCGGCAATCTGTTCTCCGATCCGCTTTTCATGAATCCGGCGGCCGGTGATTTCCGCCTCCATCTCGCCTCGCCCTGCATCAACAGAGGGAACATCAGCCACTACAACAACGGCCTGGGCTTCGATCTCCTCGGAGCCGCGCGCGTGCAGGGCGCGGGCCTGGACCTGGGCGCCTACGAAGGCGGTCTCGGCGGCGCGAGGATTGCCGCCTCCGTGGAAGGCGGCGGCACCCTCGAACCGCTGGGCGTGACGCTCTATCCCGACCTCCCGGCTCAAGCGGTCTTTACCGCCACGCCCTGGCCGGGCCGCACGCTCACCCACTTCTCGACCAACGGCGTCGCCTTGCCCGTCGGCGGCAACACCCTGCTGCTGGATCTGACCACGGACCAGGCCCTGAACCTGACCGCGCACTTCGCCGGCACGCTCTACGCGGATGCCGCGCGTCCCGACGACAGCGGCGACGGACTGAGCTGGGCGACGGCCAAACGCACCCTGCAGGGCGCCGTCGCGGCCGCTGTCGACAACGACACCGTGCTCGTCGCGCCCGGACTTTATCAGGAGGGCGCCGCCGTCACGCCCAATGAGAAGACCGCAGGTTACCTGATGAACCGCGTGGTCATCACCAACCAGATCACGCTGCGCTCGCGCGACGGCAACGCCGCCACCGTCATCCAGGGCGCGTTTGACAGCGGCTCCGGCGACCTTTACGGACGCGGCCCCAATGCCGTGCGCTGTGTCTTCATGAGCAAAGGCGTCCTTCAGGGGTTCACCCTGACCGGCGGCGCGACCGACCGCGTCAACCTCGAGAACGAGAACAATCGCGGCGGCGGCGTGTATGCGCCCGAATATTTTTACGAGCCACAAATCCTGGACTGCGTGATCACGAATTGCGCCTCCGTGCGCGGCGGCGGCACCCACGCGGGCACCTTGCGCCGCTGCGTGCTGCGCGACAACTACGCCGCGAACAACAGCTCCGCCGTCCGCGGCAGTGTCGCCTACGACTGCCTGATCGCCAAAAATCGCACGGGCGGCTCAACCACCCTGAGCGCGGTGGCGTATGCGTGGTGCTACACCTGCACGGTGACCGAGAACACGGGGCGCTCCGGCGAGAATACCTCATTCTACAACTGCATCCTGACCGATCCCTCGATCAGCGGCAGACATTTCGATTGCTGCCTCGCCGGCGGCACGGTCTCGCCCGTGACCAACGACGCCTGCTTCGCCGACGCGCCGCTCTTCGTGAATGCCGCGGCGGGCGACTTCCGCCTTGCGGCCGGCTCGCCCTGCATCGACCGCGCGAACCGTGCCTATGTGCCCGAGCCCTTCGGCACCGACGTGACCGGCGACCTGCGCATGCAGAACGCGGCCGTCGATCTCGGGGCGATCGAGCACGACTGGCGTCCGGCGCTGGCTGCCGCGCTCGATGCCGACGGCGTGACGGTGTCCGACCTCACGCCGTTTGTGACCCACGACGCCCAAGCCGCGCATGCCGGCGGCAGCGCCGTCTATCTGGACGGCGCCGCCGCGCGGGCGGACAGCCAGAGCGCGATCACGATGAGCGCACCCTGGTACGTCCCGTACGGACGCAGCGTGACGCTGCGCGGCGAGGTCACCGGCAGCGGCACGCTCACGCTTTACGAAGGAGAAACGCCGATCACGGCGCTGACCTCCGGCGACGGAGCAGTCACCCTGAAACATCTCACCGCTGCACAGAAGCCCTTCCCGTTGCGTGTCGTCTACACGGTCGGCGAGGGCGATACCGGCGGTGCGCTGCTCGATGCGTTCGAAGGCTCAACCGGCATGCTCTTCATGCTGAAATAACGCTCGAACGATGCCGCAAAACGGTGCGCCCCTGCGCGTTCGGTCCCGTGACGGGTTGGCGCTTGCTCTCATCCAAATCGGGCAGCGGTTGGCGGAGCGGGCAGCGGATGGTGCGCTTGGCCTGTTGCGTGAGAGCAGAAGACATCGCCCACGCCTCCACCGCTTTGTGGCCTCAAGACTCCCTCGTTCCCGTTCACGTTCGCGTACACGTTCACAGCGGAGCGGTACACGTTTACGTACGCGGGAAAGCAGGTTCGTCGTATACGGGTACAGGTACGTGAACGAGGGTGGCCGGGTGAGTGAAGATTCTGCGTTTCTGGGAATCTGGCTTGAAGCAGGGCGATACGTGTGTTAACGTTTAAATATGTTTGGAAGCGGTACGGTTGTGCCGCGGGATCACTTGATCCTGAACCATAAAAGTCAACAAAGATAGGATGATTCGCAATCATGTATACAACGGATATTCATTACCGTAAGGTGTTTGCCGCCCTGTTATTCGGCATCGTTTGTGTCTCTGCTGCGTATGCGTCTCCGTGTCCGAACTGCTCAAAATGGGAAGGCCAAACGTTTCACGATGCGCAAGTGACGAAGGGTGGGCGCTGCAAAATGGGGACGATCCCCAAAGAGGTATCAAAACCGAAGACAAGCCTGACGGGGGCCAGAAAGTCGTTCTCGTAGGCGTGAAGAAATGCGATGCGTGCGATGAAAACGGCAAGATCATCCCTAACATCGAATGCGACCTGTGTGAAAACGGCTTCAACCACAGAAAAGACGGGACTGCGTTCAAATGCCGAGTCTGTGGAAAAGTCTGCGCATCCCGCTTTGCTGCTTGCTGTAAGCCCGACTGCCCCGCATGCGGCAGCAAACGTGACGTCAAAATCGATTGTCCTCTTTGCGGAGGAGACAAGGTGATTACACCGTTGGAAGAGGCAAAGAACAAAGAGCGCGTGGTTCCTGCGGACACGAAGCAATAATTGCGTATGCGCTTCGCTGCTTCTCAGAAGTTGGCTTGCAGAGCGAGCTCGAACGTACGGGGGTCGCCGGGGAAGCACTGGTAATAGTGGCGGTTGGACTCGATGTAGCGCTCGTCGAAGATATTTTTTACCGCTAGGGAAAGCGTGACGTTTTTCGGGCCGCCGAAAGTCGCGAGCGGCACGTCGGCCGAGCAGTCGAAAACCTGCCAGTCGTCGATGAAATGTTCTTTGCCGACGTAATTGCCGCGCATCGTGGCGTCATAGCGGTGGCGGTAGCGATATCCCAGACCGAGCACGACGCCGCGCAGCGGTCCTTGTTCCAGGCGGTAGGACGTGGCAGCGGTGACCGCGTGCGGCGGATAGCGGTCGAACGAGGCACCGGTGGCCTTGTTTTCATAGCGCGTGTAGGCGTAGGAGGTATAGACCGACCAGTTGTCACGGATATTGCCGGTGAGCGACAGCTCGAAACCCTGCGACTCATTCTCGCCTTCTGTTTCGTAGTACGTGGAATCCGGGATGAGTGTCGGGACATCGCGCTGTTCGATCGTGTAGACCGCGGCGCTCAACCAGAGGGTTTCGACGGGCGCGACACGTAGGCCGGTTTCATATTGCGTGGCCTGCCAGGAAGAGGTCAGTTCCTCGCGGGGCGCGCGCAGGTAGCCGAAGTTCGGCGATTCAGTTTGCGAGACATTGCCGAACAGCACCAGCCAGTCGGTCGGCAGATACGAGAGGCCCGCGCGCGGGCTGACGCTGCTGCCGGCGTTGCCGAGGCTGCTCTCGTGGCGGTCGGCGCGCACGCCGCCGAGCAGGCGGAACTGTCGCCAGGAGACGAGGTCTTGCGCGAAGAGGCCGGCTTTGTCGACCTGCGTGTCGCGGTCATTGGCCGAGACCCAGGTGTGTACCGCGTTGCGCGTGGCAACGGACTCAAAGTAGCTGCGCCCCCGTTCGCTCTTGTGCGCGAAATCGCCCTGCACGACGGTCTCGTGCGAGAGCGGGCCGGTTTCATAGCGGGCTGTCGCGCGTTGGTAGAGGTTGTAACGGCGGAAAGTCAAGTCACCCTCTGAGTGGTCGTACGGGCGCAGGGTATAGGTGCGGGAGGTTATCGAGCCATCAGGATTGGCGAAGGCTGATGCGCCCAGATGTTCGAAGTCGACTTCGGAATAAGCCAGGCCGGCTCCGGTGCGCAGGGTCCACGCCCGTGAGGCGTCCCACTCCACGAAGGTTTGCGCGGTGTGTCCGAAATAATGGTCGCGCATGCCGGAGGGGGCGATACTGCTGTCCCAATCATAGTTGGCGAAAGGCTTGCCTTGGTAAATCGGAATGCCTTGGTAGGCGGGTTGGTCGGTGTGCTGGAGCGTGAGCGAAAACCCGATGCGCAGGTCATCACGCACATGACCGAGCAGCGAGGGCGCGATCAGAAAGGATTCGCGCCAACGTGCGCCGTCCGGCATCCAGAAGGGTTTGCCGGTTTCAAAGCTGAGGGGCAGGCGCACGGCGAGCCGTTCGTCGATGAGCGGCTCGTTGAGGTCTAGGCTGAAGCGGTGGCGTTGCAGATCCTCGCCTAGGGTCGAGCGCAGCGAGACGTCGGTGAAGGCTCGTTCCAGGCGCGGCTGCTTCTGGACCAGGTTGATGGAGCCGCCCGCGCCATAAGGCCCGAGAGTGGAGGTGACGCCGCCCTGCGTGGCTCCGACCGGCCCCTTGACGATTTCGACACGCTCGAACGCGGCCGGATCCATGAAAATGCCCATTGATCCCGCGAGGCCGAGCGTGCCGTCCAGCATCGCCTCGCTGCCCGGCATGCCGCGCAGCGTGTACTGGCCCGAGGTGCGGTCGAGCATGGTTTTCCCGCCGGTATAGATGCCGGCCTGATAGCGCAGCAGGTCATGCAGATCCGTGGGGTTCATCTCGGTGATGAAGTCTTCGGTCAGCACGTCGACCGTCTGCGGCAATTCCTCCGGACGCGTTTCGCTGAAGGTGGCGGTCGACACGGTTTCGGCGCGGTATTTCGAGATGGGCGCCCCTTCGACGAGGATCGTGCCGAGGTCGGCCGGCGCGTTGGTTTGCGCACTGGCGGCGGCGGCGCACAAGAAGCCGACGGTTTTTGTAAAACGCCCCGTGACGCGTCGCACGGCCAAGCCCACGTTTGCACGTTCTTTCTTTGTTTCTGCCGAAATTAAGATATGCTGAATCGTCGTTTGCATCATCGGGAAAAAGCCCCTCTCATGGTTTTTGGGCACCCATTCGGCGTCATCTGGTTGGCGAACATCCATTTACGTGTTTAAACGGTGTCGCAAGCGATGGCGTTCATTCAATCTTCATTATTCGGTGCGGGCGTTGAGGCCGAGCAACATGCGGGCCAGAGGGTTTTGGCGCGGCACGAGCGTAATGATGTCGTCTTGGACGGCCACCACCCGGCGGGCCGACAATTTGCGGAGGTGGCGGTAGGCGGCAGGCAGGCTGATTCCGCACGCCGCAGACAGGGCTTCGATCGACAGCGGCGCGTGAAGCTGCAGGCATCGCAGCATCGCCAGCCGCCGCGGATGGGTGAAAGCCGTGACCGTCCTGATCACCTCTTCGTCACACATCTCTCCTGGACGCAAAACACGGCTCAGGACGTCCATGAGCGGTTTGGCGGAAGGGACGAGCGGGTCGGTTTCCGGCACGTAGCGCACCCAGCGCGATTCGCGAACGGCGGCGATCAGACCGCGCGCCTGCAAGGCTCTGAGCGCCATGCTGCCCTGCACTTCATCGAGTCCGGCTTCGCGCGCGATCTCCGCCACGCACAGATTCGGCGTGCCCATGACAGCCCGAAGACAGGCCAGCCGCTTCGGGTTCGCTAAAACCCGACAGGTGCGCCACAACGTCGGATGGAAGGTGTTGTCCGGTGTCATTATCACACTTTATAAAGTGTGATAATAGTACGTCTGTGAAAGAAGAACCGCAAGTTTGAAAGAACGGGATCTCAGGAATCGGAAATGAAGAACGGCAGGCTTGGAAGAGCGAATCGCCTGCTCGGTCAAGGCGTGATTGTCGGGTGCGCCTTATTGAGCGGGCGGCGCGATGCCCGCCAGCGCGTCGGAAAGCGACGGGAAGGATGGTATCCGGTGTTCCTCACAGAAACGTCGCGTTTGTTCGTCGAAGTACGCTTCATTGTGGACCAGCACAGCGGCGATCCCGGCGTTCACGCCGGCTTGGAGATCGCTTAGCCGGTCGCCGATCATCCAGCACCGTGCGGGGTCCAGTCCGTCGGCGGCAATGCGCTCAAGGATGAACGCGGGCGAGGGCTTGCGATAGATGAACGGCTGCCCCGTCGTTTCCGGCGCGATGCATACCGCCGCAAAACCCGGTGGCGGCAATGCCAACAGCGCCATCATGCGCGCGTTGACCGCCTGCGCCTGTTCCAGCGTGAAATATCCGCGGCCGATCCCGCTCTGGTTGGTGAAGAGGTAGAGCCGGTGACTGCGGCAGACGCGATGCAGGGCGTCCTTCGCGCCGTCCAACAGCTCGACACCGTCCGGCTCGCTCAGGTAGCCGACGTCGCGGATGACCGTCCCGTCGCGGTCCAGAAAAAGCGCCGCGCGGACTTCGGAGGGCTGTGAGGCCTGCGTCATGAACGGATCAGCCTCCTTGGGGCGCACGGGCCAGAATTTCGGCGGGCGTGGCGGTGGCGGTGCCCAGCTTGCCGACCACCACGCCAGCGGCGAGATTGGCCAGGCTTGCGGCGCGTTCGATGTCCGCGCCGGCCGCGAGCGCCGCAGCCAGCGTGGCGATCACGGTGTCGCCGGCGCCGGAAACGTCAAAGACCTCCCGCGCGGCCGTGGCAAGGTGCCGTCCGGGCCGCCCGCCGGTGCTGAGCAGCATGCCGTCAGCACCCAGCGTCACCACCAGGTGCTCGGGAGCGAAACGCTCATGGATGCGCGCGGCCACATCACTCCCCGGAAACGCCTTGCCCTCCGTGGCCGACAGCCCGGCAAGCTGCAGCGCCTCGCTGCGGTTGGGCGTCATCAGCGCCACGCGCGTGAAATGCAGGTCCGGCCGCGGCTTGGGGTCGAGCGCCACGATCTGCCCGGGGCGCGCCATCCCCTGCACGCGGCGGATCAGCTCGCTCGTGACCACCCCTTTGGCGTAGTCCGAAAGAATCACGGCGTCCGACGCCGCGATGCGGGCGCGCAGCGCGTCCACCGCCGCGTCCGACAGGGCATAAACCTCCGGCGCGTCCTCGCGGTCGATGCGGCAGAGCTGCTGGTTGCGGCACATGACACGGGTCTTGACGATTGTGGCGACGCTTTCGCAGCAGCAGGCCGCGTCACAGCGCACGCCGCGTTCGGACAAATTTGCCTGGAGCAAGCGTCCGTAGGCGTCAGCGCCGAAGACCCCCGCGACCTCTGTCGCCACCCCCAGCTCGCGCAGGTTGGCCGCCACGTTCGCCGCGCCGCCCGCCGTGTAGGTGTCATGGCCGACCTTGACGATCGGCACCGGCGCCTCCGGCGAAAGGCGCGAGGCGTCGCCCCACACGTAATGATCGAGCATCAGATCGCCCACCACCAGCACGCGCAGCCGGGCGATCGCATCTAAAAGCTGTTGCATGCGGGTAGTGTCGAAAACCCCCGCCCCGGTGTCAAGCCGCGAGTCGCCTGACTGTGTCCGGTCCGATCACCCCGGTTGAACAGCGGACTGAGATGCGGTACCATGAAAAACGTGGCCGTTGTTCTAACTTGCGGATGGAAACGATAACATGACAAAAATGCTGTTTACCGCCGGCATCCTCGGTGTGACCACTCTGTTCGCAGAGTCTTACAACCATGACATCCACGCGGCCGAAGAGTGCCGCGTGCGCGACGGCCTGCCGAATGTGTTCGCCAAGCTCAAGGGCGGACAAGAGGTTCGCATCGCTTACCTCGGCGGCAGCATCACCGCCGCCAACGGCTGGCGACCGAAATCCCTCGCCTGGTTTAAGACCGAATATCCCCAGGCCCGGGCCATCGAAATCAATCCGGCCATCTCGGGCACCGGCTCAGATTACAGCGCGTGCCGGCTGGCGTGCGATGTGCTGGCGCACGCGCCCGATCTGGTTTTCCTCGAGTGCCGCGTCAACGGTGGCGGCGGCTACGAGGCCAAGTCGGTCGAGGGCGTCGTACGCCAGATCTGGAAGCGCCATCCGGAAACCGACATCTGCTTCGTCTATACGCTCCACCAGGGCATGCTCAGAGACCTGCAGGCCGGCAAGACGCCTGCTTTCGGCGCGGTGCAGGAGCGCATCGCCAATGCCTACGGCATCCCCACGATCGATTTCGGCATCGAGATCGCCGCGCGCGAGAAGACCGGTTCGCTGCTCTTCAAGGGCGACACGCCGGTTGCAGGCAAAATGCTCTTCTCCAAGGACGGCGTGCATCCGGGCGATGAAGGTCACGCGATTTACTGCGAAACGCTGGCGCGGTCGATGCGCAAAATCGCGGCGGCAGGCACCGCCGGTCCGCACCCGTTGCCCGCCGCGCTGGAACCGGCATGCTGGGAACGGGCGACCCTGCTCCCCGTCACCCAGGCCTCGTTGAGCGCCGGCTGGACGCCGGTCGACACCGAGAAGGACCCGGTCTATACCGAGAGCCGCCATCGCACCCACGCCATGCTGCGCGGCGCCGTAATGTGCGACCGGGCCGGCGAAAGCGTGACGCTCAAATGGAACGGCACGGTCATCGGCATCAGCGACATCCCCCACGGCGACCCCGTCGAGATCGAGGCGGTCGTGGACGGCGGGGCACCGATCACCGCCCAGCGCACGCAGCGCGAAAAGACCCGCCACGCCCGCTTCTGGTATCTGCCCGAACAGACGCCGGGCGACCACACCGTGACCGTCACGGTGAAGCGACTCCCCGCCGGGCAGTCTTTTTATCTGGGCCAGCTCCTGATCATCGGCACCCCGCTCCGATAACGCTTGAACCGCGTTGGGTCGAACCGTTTTCTCAAGGCAAACACTGCCCTCGGCAAGAAAGGATTCAAACACCGCATGCTTCGCACGCGTACTGCTTGGTTGCTGTTCGGCCTGTTGACCGCCATATTCGGCGTGCTACTGCTCTGGCCCGTGCTCACGGTGGTGAGCAGCGGGTTCTTCGTCGACGGTCGATTCACCGTGCGCTATCTGGCCGGCGTGTTCCGCAATCCGATCTACGCCGAGGGACTGGCCAACAGCCTGCGCCTGGCATTGGGCGCGACCGGCCTGGCCACAGCGCTAGCCGTTCCGCTGGCATGGCTCGCGCATGCCTACGCCTTCCGCGGCCAGCGCGCGCTCACCGCGCTGCTGCTGGTGCCGATGGTGCTGCCGCCCTTCGTGGGCGCGATCGGCGTGATGCAGATGCTCGGGCCCTACGGTGCGCTGAACGCGCTGCTCGGCTGCGGACCGGTCGATTGGCTCGGCCGCGCGCGCATGTCCGGCGTCGTGCTCCTGCAGGCGCTCGCCTTTTATCCGATCATCTACTTGAATGTCTCCGCCGCGCTGGCCAACATCGACCCGGCCCTCGACGAGGCCGCGCAGAATCTCGGCGCGGGCGCTTGGACGCGCTTCCGCCGCATCATCCTGCCGCTGGTGATGCCGGGCCTTTTCGCCGGCTGCACGCTGGTCTTCATCGCGGCCTTCACCGAACTGGGCACGCCGCTGATCCTCAACTATTCGCGCTGCGCGGCGGTGCAGGTCTACGATGAGCTCAAGGAGATCAGCGCCAGCCCCTTTCCCTACGCGCTAGTGACGGTGGTGCTCGCGGCGAGCGTGACGCTCTACGCCGTCACGCGTCTGCTCTTCGGCGGTCGCGCCTACGCCATGCAAGCCAAAGCCGTGATCCCGCACACGCCGCGCCGGCTGCACGGTGCCGCCGGTTTACTGGCCGCGCTGCCGTTCGCCGCCGTCATCCTGCTGGCGCTGCTGCCGCACGTCGGCGTGCTGCTGACCAGCGTCGCGGCGCCCGGCGCCTGGTATCGCACCGTGCTGCCCGGCGCGTTCACCGCCGCCCATTACGCCGAAGCGCTGGGCCACGCCATGACCCTCGACGCGATCCGCAACAGCCTGCTCTTTTCCTCGCTCGCCGTTGCCGTCAACCTTACGCTCGGCATCGCCGTGGCTTGGGTCGTGACGCGCTCGCGCCTGCGCGTGCGCCACGCGCTCGATGCGATGGCGATGATCCCGCTCGCCGTGCCGGGCCTGGTGATGGCCTTCGGCTTTCTCGCGGTCAGCGCATCGCTTGCGGAGTGGCCCGCCGTCAAAGCCCACCCCGCTCTCGCCGCGCTGCTCGACGTGCGCGTGAACCCGACGCTCTTCCTGGTGCTGGCTTACGCCGTGCGCCGCCTGCCCTTCATGGTGCGCGCCGCCGTCGCCGGCCTGCAGCAGACCTCCGTGACGCTGGAAGAGGCGGCCGCCAATCTCGGCGCCGCGCCGTTTACCGCGCTGCGTCGCGTGACCCTGCCGCTGATCACCGCCAACCTGATCGCCGGCGCACTGCTGGCCTTCGCCTTCAGCATGCTGGAGGTCTCGGACAGCCTGATGCTGGCGCAGAAAATGACCTATTATCCGATCACCAAGACTATCTTTGAACTCTTCCAGCTCGTGGGCATCGGACGTTACCTCGCGTCGGCACTCGGCGTTTGGGCGATGCTTTTCCTGACCGTCACGCTCATCGGCAGCAGCTTGCTGCTCGGCAAGAAGCTCGGGGCCCTGTTCCGCGCGTGACCGGATCATTTCATGCTGGGCAGGACGATGCCGCGCAAAATAATCTTCTGGCAGGCGATGAAGACAACGGCCGTCGGGATCGAGACCAGCACGAAGCCGGCCATCACCGCCCACGGCTGATCGGCAAGCTGCTGGCTCATCTGGTACATCCACACCGCCAGCGTCCAATGGCTTTGCCGCTGACAGACCAGCAGCGCCCACTCCCAACTGTTGTAGGCGTGGACAAAGGCGTTCAGCGCGTTCACCGCCAGAATCGGCGTGGTCATCGGCAGCGTGATGCGAAGAAAAATCTGCCACTCCTTTGCGCCGTCGATCGCCGCCGCCTCGTACAGCTCGCGGGGTAGGCCGTCGAAAAAGCCCTTGAGGATGAAAATCGACATGCCGCTGGCGAGGGTGGGAAGTACGAGGGCGGCAAACGTGTTGAGCAGTCCGAGATCGCGGATCAGCAGAAACCCCGGGATAGCCGTGACCGCAGCCGGGAAGGCCATTGTGGCCAGCAGAAAGAGCAGGATTTTTTCGGCCGAACGCAGGCCGAAGCGGGAGAGCGCATACGCCGCCAGCGGATTGACAGTCAGCGTGGCGAGCACCGAGAGCAGCACCAGCAGGACAGTGTTGCCGAACGCTTGGCCGCGCAGGAAGAGATACTCGCCCACCGTGCGATAGTTCGCGAGCGCGCCGATAAAGAAATCACGCCAGCCGCGCCGCACGAAGGTCACGGCCAGCGCTTCGCGCGTCGGGAAGCGCGCCTCGTCGAGCGCGGCGAGCTGCCACCCGTAGGCCGCGTTCACCGCCTGCACCGTGCCGTAGCGAGCCCGCAGAAAGGCCTGCCACGCCTGTTCGGCGCTCAGGATCTCAAGCTGCGCAAGCGGCACCTGCGGAATAAAGTTGCGCCAGAGCGTGCTGTTCTCATACGGCGGCAGGCGCAGCCCCGCGAACCCGCGCGCCGCGTCCGGCAGCGCTTGCCCGGTCAGACGCGTGTAGGCGGCCGGCGTCCGGCAGACCCCGGCGACGTAGCGCCGGTAGGCCTCGTCCAGCTCGGGCGTGACCCGCACGCGCAGCAGGCGGCGCGGGTAGGCGGTGCGAATAAAGCGGTCCCACTCGGCGCGCAACGGCGCCGGCGCGTCGTCCGGCAGCGGAAAGGGGAGCTGCTCGAAGCCGGCGCACGCGCGCCCGGCCAGGCGCGTATAATCGTCCGCGGTAAAGCCGCCTCCGGGCGGCAGGCCGAGGCGCGCCTGCGCATCCGAGCGCCGGAGCCACGCCAGCCAGAGCGGGCGCGACTCGTAGGGCACCGTGCGCGAAAAGTAGGCGGTCGGCGCCGATCCGCCGCCGTCATCCGTGCCGTAGGCCCGCACGCGGTAGAGGCGCTTCAGCTCTTGGTACAGCTCCATCTTGGGGTCGTCGGATGGATAATCCCAACCCGCGTGGTGCAGCGGCGCACGCTGCTGCGCGATCATGCGGATGCCGAAAAAGGAGGGATAGCGCACCGGCCACTCGGCGTTGAGGCGCGCCAGCGCCGCGCGGCGGCGCGCTGCCGGCGCGAGCTTGGCAAAGCCCTGCGGATCTTCGGCGCGCAACTTGGCCTCGAAGTGCTCCCGCACAAAGCCGGCGACATCGCGCGGATCGAACGCGCAGGCGCTGTTACGCAGATCATAGGCGCGGTTGAAGGCCGCATAATCGGCCGCCATGCGCGTCCAGCGCACGGCGGACGCCGGGTCGTCCAGGCCGGCGAGATGGCGTTCGGCGAAACGGCGACCGCCCGCACGGTCGCGCGCGACCACGATCCAGCTTCCCCAGTGGGCGGGCGCGTCGGGAAAGACCTCGGCGGGGAAGCGCGGATAGCACGCCGCCACGTAGCGCATGAAGCGGTCGGACCGGTCCCAAAACGCGCGCACCACCGGCGAGAAGCGGTAGTAATCGTAAGGGCCCGTCAGAGAAGCGGCCAACATGACCAGAAAGGGCCAAACCATGGTGAGTCCGCCCAGCGACAGGACAGCGTAAACCAGAGCCAGGAATATCCGGGCCTTGGCCGTCTTGCGCTCGACTGTCAGAATCACCGCCATGTTGGTGCAGATACCGTA
The DNA here is from genome assembly GCA_002071025.1 of Verrucomicrobia bacterium ADurb.Bin070. Taxonomy (GTDB): domain Bacteria; phylum Verrucomicrobiota; class Kiritimatiellia; order RFP12; family UBA1067; genus DUPH01. Next base: position 13,347 of record MWEJ01000053.1, read on the forward strand.
ACACAGTTTGGAGCGCCGCGCCAATTCCGATTGCCCCGCGTCAGAGGCGCGCGTCAGGGGCGCATGTCCGCGTCACGCCGCACCAGAAAGAGGATCGGGAGCGCGGCCATCACCACGCAGAGTGCGCATGCAAAGCCGACCCCCTGCAGGATGACCAGCCACGGGATGTCGAGCGAGACGGGTAGCCCGCCGAACGGCATCCACGCCCGCGTCCAGCCGGTAAAGGTCCAGCCGATGCAGAATCCCGTCACCAGGCTCAGCGCGATGCCGCAGAGACCGGTCATCAGCGCCTCGCCCAGCAGCATCAGCCCCAACTGGCCGCGCGTCATGCCGACCGCGCGCATGACCGCAATCTCCTTGGCCGAGGCCTGAAATGAGGCGAGCAGCAGCGTGATGATGCCGGTAGAGAGCACCACCAGCGACCAGAAGGGTGCGCGCGCCATGTCTCCGACAAGCTGCGTGCCGTGCGCGATCGTGCCATCCGCGATTTCGTCGCGGTGGTGCACGCGCACCGTGTTCGCGTCGTCGATCGCCAAGGCGCTGCGGATCTCGGCCTCCAGCGCCTGCCCGGCTGGCAAGGCCCCCTTCACGCGGTAGGCGTCGCTCAGATTGAGCCACAGAAAACGGGTCGTATCGGCGTTGCCGCTCAACCGCCGCGCGGCCGCCTCGCTCACGAAGACCGGCCCCATCGTGCCG
>MWEJ01000054.1 GCA_002071025.1 Verrucomicrobia bacterium ADurb.Bin070
GTCAATCTTCGGGCATCCGATACAATGAAATTGCATTTCTATTTTCACTGCTTTTCTCACATCGCGGGTATGGTAAGCTACGGTTATGAATGGTTATAGGTGATCTGTGCCGGGTGCCCCGGACGTGTCGGGGCGGAGGGGGCGGATGGCGCGTGTGCAAGGAGAGGGGCAACGTGAGAAACTGGCAAAGCGTGTGGGCGGCGGTGACGGGAGGCGTGTTCGGCGTGCTGGCGGCAGGAGGACAAGAGACGCCGGCGGAGATCGGCGGGGCAGCGGTGCGGCAAGCCCGAGCGGAGATCGTGTGGACGAGGATGCTGTGCAAGCAGCCGGGACGGTACATCGGCTGGCCGACGGTCTGCGCCCGCGCCAACGGCGAGCTGCTGGCGGTGTTTTCGGGCGATCGCGACGAGCACGTCTGTCCGTTCGGCAAGGTGCAGATGGTGCGCAGCGCGGACGGCGGCGCGACTTGGTCGCCGGCGACCAACATCGGCAACACGCCGCTGGACGACCGTGACGCGGGCCTTGTGGAGCTGTCCGGCGGCGACCTGGTGGCGTCGTGGTTCACGTCGCTGGCCTATACGGCCAGTATCCGCGACCGCGCCAAGCTGAAGCCCGGCTCGCCGCGCTTCTATTGGTGGCTGCATGACGAGAAGATCCCGGCGCAGACCAAGCGGGACGGCTTGGGCTACTTCACGATCCGCTCGTCGGATGGCGGCAAAAACTGGGAGGCGCCGGTGCGCACGCCCGGCACCGCGCCGCACGGGCCGATCGTCTTGAAGGACGGGCGGTTGCTCTATGTCGGGATCACCTACTCCGGACATTTCGGGATCTTCAGCGGGGCGGCCAACGAGGTGTCGGTCGCCGAATCGCGCGACGGCGCGCGCTCGTGGCGGCGCATCGGCGCGATTCCGCTGCCTGCGGGCGAGAAGCCCGGCGATTTCCACGAGCCGCACGCCGTCGAGACGGCGGACGGACGCTTGGTGGCGCAGATCCGCTATCACGGCAAGGGCCAGGGGGCGGCTGTGCGGCTGTGGCAATCCGAGAGCGCTGACGGTGGGCAGACATGGCAGCCGGCGCGGCCCACCGAGCTGGCGGGGCTGCCGCCGCACCTGCTGCGGCTGCGCAGCGGCAAGCTGGTGTCGGTCTACGGGCGGCGCTTCGGCGCCTTCGGCGAGTACGCCTGCATCAGCGACGACCACGGGCGCACATGGGACACCGCGAACGAGATCAAGCTGGCCGGGCATTTCAACAGCGACCTAGGCTATCCGGCTTCGGCCGAACTGTCGGACGGCAGCATCCTGACAGTTTACTACCAGGCGGAGAACAAGGGCGAGATGACCGGTCTGATGGGAACGCTGTGGCGGGTGACGAAGTGAGTGGCAACGGGATGGGGTGATCGGTGAAACAAAAACATGGATTGAGGGCAGGTTGTGCCGGCGTCGCGCTTCTGCTCGCCGGATGCTCGCTGTTGCATCTTGGCGGGACCCCGCGCACACGACGTGATGGCAACCTGATCTATGTCAGTTGGGGCGACCAGATCATGGTGGCCAAGGGCGACGCGCAACTCGACACCGAAGAGAAGATCGTGCGCAGCGTCGCGGGCTGGGCGCGTCATTACGACGCGGGCGCAGTCTTGTGGCGCGGCGCGTCGCTCTATATCAAAGAGCATTACGAGCAGCGCCCTTTTAAAGGATTCATCAGCGACTACTACAAGAAAGTCGATGAGATCGAGGCGCGGTTCCAGCCGCTGGATGTGGTGCGGCGCGAGACACGCAAGCACGGCCTGCGCATGCTGATCTACATGACGGTATTCGACCACGGCGCGCCGACCAACGCGCTCTACGGCGGTACCCAGCCGTTCCCCTGGCAGGACCGCGCTACGATCGCGCATCCGGAATGGCAGGAGGTGGATCTGCGCGGCAACCGGCATCACGGTGTGCTGGATTTTTCATGGCCCGAGGCACGCGCCCTGATGGTTGACCGCATCCGCGACTATGTGAACCGCTTCGCGTGCGACGGCGTCTATGTCTGCACGCGCACGCATTCGCTGCCCGCGCTGCACGCCGACCAGTTCGGGTTCGGACCGCATGTCGCCGCCGCGTTCAAGCAGCGGACGGGGATCGACCTGTTGCGCGATCCCCGCTTTGACTTCACATCGCCGCGCTACGCGCCCGACGATCCCGCGGTGGAGCAATGGCGGCAGTTGCGCGGGGAATATCTCGTGAGCTTCTACCGCGAGCTGCGCGCGGCGCTGCCGGGCAAGGAGATCATTACGGGTATCCCGCGCGGCCGCGCGCTCGGGCCGCCCTATGGCAATCTTCAGCTCGACTGGGAGGGCTTGGCGCGGGCGCGGCTGGTCGACGGGCTTGTGTTGGGCGTACGGTCCGGGGCCGGCCTGCACCCGCCGTTGTATGTGCCGCACCGCACGATCGGGTATCGTTCCAGCGAAGATGACCAGATCGCGATCCCGACCTATCAGGCGTGCGTGGAGGATGTCTACGGGCCGCTGTGCGAGGCGAGCGGGGTGCGGCTGTATCTACAGAGCGGATTCAGCTCGCGCCAGATGCGCTGGGCGCGGCGCGAGTCCAAACTGGCGGGCTTCATGATCGGCTGTCCCGCTTCGGTGCCCGCGCCGGCCCTGGCGCATGACCCCGCGCTCGATTTTTCGGGCGGCGAAATGACGGTGGAGGCCTTCGTCAAGCCCGGCAGGAACGGCTACAAGGACTGGCAGCGCCTCCTCAGCAAATACAATCACGAGAACGATCATCTGGAACGCGGTTGGGAATGGATCATCCTGCCGGGCGGCAAGTTCCGCTTCCGGCTCAATCTGCATGACGGAAGCGGCACCGGGGCCGGCGCGGATGTCACGGTGGATTCGGGGGCTCCGCTGGCGGCAGAGCGCTGGACGCACGTGGCGACGGTGTATGACCGGCCCCGGCGGGAGATACGGCTGTATCTCGACGGCAGGCTGGAGGCGCGGCGCGCCATTCCGGATCAACCGCTGCGGTCGAATCCGGATCAGGATCTGGTCATCGGCCGCTATGCCGGTTCGGCGATGAGTTTTGCGAGCGGGCTGCTCGATGAGCTGCGAATCAGCACGGTGGCTCGCACTTTTGAAGGGGCGCCGCGCGCGCCGTATACGGGGCAGGAGCCCGGCACGCTGGCGCTTTATCACTTCGATGCGCTGACGGACGGTTCGACCTGCGCGAACAGCGTGCCGGCGAGCCGGCTTCGCAGCGCGCTGAAGGGACTCGATGCCGCCGCGCTGGAAGAGGGACAGATGGGCTTCGGCCATGCGCTGCGGCTGGGTGAATGAGAGTGGACAGGCAGAAAGGCAAAGGTATCATGATGATGCGGCAAACGCGGGCGTGTGCGGCGGTAGCGTGCCTGAGCATAACGGGGTTGGCGCAGACGGACACGGCGCCGGGGAACCGTCTGGAACCGGTCTGGGACATGGACCGGCTGTCCGCCCTGAATGATGTCCGTCTGACCCTGCACGCGCCCAAACAGCGCGAGGTGTCCCTCGTTCACGATGCGCCGTGGGAAGGCAACGTCTGCTGCTACCACACGGTGTTTCAGGACGGACCGCTTTACCGTATGTATTACCGCGGGGCGAACTGGGACAAGAAAGCGACGCATCCCGAGGTGGTCTGCTATGCCGAGAGCGATGACGGCATCGTCTGGCGCAAACCCGAACTCGGGCTGGTCGAATTCGAAGGCTCGAAGGTGAACAACATCGTGTGGGATCAACTGGGCAGCCACAACTTCGCGCCGTTCCGCGATGCCAATCCGGCCTGTCCGCCGGAGCAGCGCTACAAGGCGCTCGGGAATGACGGCTCGGCCAAGGCCGGGCTGCTCGCGTTTGTGTCGTCAGACGCCGTCCGCTGGCGCAGGCTGCGGCCTGAACCGGTCATCACGAAGGGTGCCTTTGATTCGCAGAACGTCGCTTTTTGGGATGCCGGCAAACAGTGTTACGTCGCCTTTTTCCGCGACTTCCAAAAGGGCAACGCCCGGAACGGTGTGCGGGCGATCAAAACCTGCATCTCGAAAGATTTCCTCTCGTGGAGCGAGCCGGAGTGGCTGACCTATGGCGAGAATACGCCGACTGAGGAACTCTACACCAACGCCATTCTCCCGTATCCGCGCGCGCCGTGGATCTATGTCGGATTCCCGAAGCGGTTTGTGGCGTCACGCACCACGCCGTGGGATTCCAGCGGCGGAGGCGGCATTCCGGGGCTCTCGGATGGAGTCTTCATGAGCAGTCGCGATGGCCGGCACTTCTCGCGTTGGCAACGGGCCTTTCTGCGTCCCGGCCTGCAACGCGAGCGTTGGGTGAACCGTAACAACATGATCGCCTGGGGGTTGGTCGAGACCGCGCCGGAATTTCCCGGCGCGCCGCGTGAGATATCCCTGTATTCAACGGAAAACTACTACGCGCAGGGGCCGGCCCGCCTGCGCCGCATGACGGTCCGTCAGGACGGTTTTGTCTCCGCGCAGGCGGATGAAAAAGGCGGCACGCTCACGACCGTGCCGATGACCTTCACTGCCGCCGCGAGAGCGTCCACGGCGCTGCTGGTGAATCTTTCGACGTCGGTTCCTGGCCAACTCCGCTGCGAAATCCGTGATGCGGCGGGGCGGCCGCTGCCGGGTTTCTCGCTGGCGGAATGCGTGCCGCTTTACGGCGACGGGATCGAGCTGCCGGTCGTGTGGAAAGGCGGCGCCGATGTCGGGTCGCTGGCAGGGAAACCGGTCGTTTTGCATGTCGAACTGAAAGACGCGGATCTGTTCGCCTACCGTTTCGGGGCGGCTCCCGCGAACCGTGAAAAGTGAGTCCATCGGTAACCCATCCTTCAAGGAGGTGGCGAATGAGAACACAGCGAATCGTGAAGGCGGTTGTCTGGGCGGCGGCCGCGTGCTCGGCACTCTGCGCACAGGCGGTCACGATCATCAACCGTACCACCGGCCAGCTCCTGTTTTATGACGACTTCGAGTCCGCGCCGTTCTTCGGCGGCATCCCCGACGTCCTGAACCAGCTTTTCCTCACGTCCGGAATGAGCACCACCGTCTATTGGGTGGACGACATTGAGGCGGAATGGGTGTACACGCCGCCTCCCCCGCCGCCGCCACCCCCGTCCGGCACGGTTTTTATTTTGAACTGATTCCACAAGGAGAAAACGCACATGAACAAACGGATACTCGGAGTCGTGTTGATGATGATCGGCCTGACGGGATCGCTGCAGGCCGCGACGCGGACGTGGCTGAGCAGCGTGGGCGGACTGTGGACCAGTACCGCCAACTGGCAGGACGGGGTCCTTCCGGGCGTGAACGACACGGCGGATCTTTCGGCCGCGACCGGCACGATCGATCTCACGGCCGACCAGACCGTCGGGGAGATTCTCTATAATCCGGCGGTCGGCGGTACGACCAACGTTCTGACGATCCTCTCAGATACGGCCGCGCCCTCTTCGCGGCTGATCACCCTGACCACCACGGCGACGCGACGCATTCAGGTCGGGGCAGGCGCGGAATTGAGGCTGGACGTAGACGTCAAGCCGACTGGCATGCTGCGCAAGGACGGTGCCGGCACGCTGGTGTTCAAACGCAGGATGCCCGCTACCGTGCGGACCGATTTCCAAATCGAACAGGGCCGCGTCATCAACGAGGGCGATCTTTCGATCTATGCGTGCCGCATGTATCTGGGGACCGTCGAGCCCGATCCCGGCGCGGCACCGGAGTTCGTGATGCGCACCGGCTCGACCTATGCGTCGTACATGCCCACGCAAGGCTCTGACCTCCTCTGGGGCGGCAACCGCCTGCTGGCAAGCGGCACCGGGGCGCGCGGCATCGTCACCCACGAAGGCGGCCTGCTGGATCTGACCACCAACGCGACCGGAGGCGTGTTTCTGAACGGTTACGCGGCCGGCGGTCACAGTGTTTACAACCTTTCGGGCGGCGAGATCAACCTACGCACCAAAGGCGTCTATATCGGCTTTAACGGCACCGGCGTCGTCAACCAGAGCGGCGGCATCCTGCGTGCCGGCTACATGAATTTTTCGGCCACGACGGGCGATGGCACCTACAATCTGACCGGCGGCGAACTCTGGCTCGGCGGTGTCGCGCAAAAAGGGAGCGGCAAGGCGGCGTTCAATATCGGCGGCGCGCGTGTCTATCCGCTGAACGCGGGATTCAACATCTATGACAACACGGTTCCGCAGTTGACCGGGATCGGCGGCCTCACGCAGTTTTGTTCGGACGGCAGCGCGTTCACAAACAGTGTCAGCGGCCTCAAGGGGCCGGGCGGTTTCATCAAGGCGGGCGCGGACACCCTGAACGTCGCCGGCAGCGCGCACAGCTTCACTGGCCCCGTGATCGTCAGTAACGGCACGGTGAACATCAACCAGGCCATGACTGGCGGCAACACGGTGACGGTTGCGGGCGGGGCCGTGAATCTCGGCGGGGTGGCAGTGACTTTCAGCGCGCTGACGGTCACGGGCGGCGTGTTTCAGGTCGCCGCGAACAGCACGTTGTCGTTGACCGGCCTTGAGCCCCGCGTGCGCGTGTCGGGGACCGGCACGCTGCGGCTGCTGAGCGGCGCGCTGCTGCCCGGCGTGACGGTGCTGGATGTGTCGGAGTCGGGAAGCATCGATCTGAGCGCAGGCGGCACAGCCTCGGTGTATGGCTTGAGGATTGACGGCGTGGAACAGGCGCCCGGCGCCTACACGGCCGCGACGTGTCCGGCGATTACCGGCACGGGCACGCTGCTCGTCAACGGCGGGTATTGGACCGGCGCGGGCGGCGACGGCCTGTGGAGCACGGGTGCGAACTGGCAGGCCGGCGTGATGCCGGCCGGTGTGAAGGCGGTGGCGGATCTCTCCGGCGCGGTCTCGACCGAAACGCCTTCGGCCAAGCTGCTGCTGGATGTCGGCGGCCTCACCAACAGCCTGTTGGTGCTGGATGCAGGCGTCGCGGGCGCGTCGGTGACCAACGCGGGCCCGACGGGTGTGACCAACACGCTGTACATGAGTGCATCGGGCGCGATTCATGTGGGCGCGGGTGAAACGCTGGTGCTGGAGCACGACCTTTGTTTGATGGGCACACTTTACAAACGCGGCGAAGGCACGCTGGTTCTGGCCGGCACGACCTTCGCGCTGCCGTCGCTGGTGTCGGCCAATTCCACCATCACGTTCGCCGTCGAGGCGGGCACGGTGGTCGGGCGCGGCGCCGTCACGAACGTGCTGGTCATGCCCGGCAAGCCGGACCGAAGCGTCGCGGGGAATGAGCCGGTCTTCATTCTGGAGGATACGCCGCAGGCGGAGATTCGCGGCACGACATTCCTGAGCGCCATGAGCTGGCTCGCGACTTCGCTGCATCCCGGCAACGGCGTGTTCACGCAGCTCGGGGGGACGGTCGAGCCCGGCATCAGTTGGCTGACGCGCGCACAGATCGGATTTGCGGCTGCGGGCGCGTCGCTCGGCGGCACCGGCACCTATAACCTGGTGAACGGCATGCTGCGCGTGACCAATTCGTTTGTGCTGGCGGCCAATGCCGGACGGGGCACCTTCAATCAGTCGGGCGGCGTGGCCGACATCGACAACTTTGTGCCGCGGGGCGGCGAGGTGCGGCTGACCGGCGGACTGCTGCGGATTGACCGGATCGACAATGGCTCGGCTGCGTACTGCACCTGTTTCCTGGGCGGCGGGCGGCTGGAGACTAAGGCTTTCACAACCACGTCTGTGACGCTCGCGAGCCCAGTGGTCTTTACAGGCGAGGGCGGCGACATGTGCTTCGCGTTGGAGGCCGGCCGTTCGCTGACCCTTTCGGGCGCGATCTCCGGTAGCGGAGGCGTCGTCAAGACCGGCGCAGGCACGCTCGCGCTCGCGGGAGCCGGCACCTTGTCCGGGCTGACGACAGTGAGCAACGGTACCCTGACGGTCAGCGGCTCGCTTGTCGGCACCAATGACCTGCTGCTGCTGGAAGGGAGCCTTGATGTCACGTCAACCGGCACCGCCAAGCTGGGGGCGCTGGCCGTGACGAACGGCACGGTCGCGCTCGAGTCAGGCGTGGTAATCACCGCCGAGCGATTCTTCGTGGCCGGCGCGGAATGGCCGGCGGACGTCTACACGGCGTCGAACTGCGCGGCGCTGACGGGGGACGGCGTTCTGATCGTGGGTGCCGAACCCGGGCAGTGGACCGGCGCGGCCGGCGACGGTCTGTGGAGTACGGCCGCGAACTGGGTGGCAGGGATCCTGCCGAACAGCCCGTATCTGGTTGCCGATCTGTCGGCGGCCGTTTCGAACGAGGCACCGGTCGCCGCCGTGGTGCTGGATCTCGCGGCTGTCACCAATCGGCAGCTTGTCCTGGCCTCGGGCGTTGCGGGGGCGATTGTGACCAACGCTTCACCGCAGGACACGACCAGCACGCTCTATCTGGCGAACAACGGCGTGCTGGATGTCGCGGCCGGAGAGACGCTGGTGCTGGACCACGATCTCTGCATCATGGGCCCGGTACATAAGCGCGGCGCAGGCACGCTGATCCTGCGCCGGAGCACCTACGTGCTGCCGTCGCTAGTTTCGGTCATCTACCTGTATGTCGACGGCGGAAAGGTGATCAACGAAGGGGCGATGAACAACGTGCTGATTTCGGTCGGTAAGCCGTCGCGCCACGACGACATCGAGACGCCCGAATTCATCGTGGCCGACACGCCCGGCGTGTCGCTCAGCGGCACCTGCTTCATCACGGCGCTCAACGCTTTGGCGTCCGAGCCGGGGCCCGGCGTCTTCACGCAGAACGGCGGCACGGTGGCCCCTGGCATCAACTGGGGCGTGCGCATTGCGCTGGGGCACACCGCCGCCTATACAGAAATCGAGGGCACCGGCACCTACAACCTGGTCAATGGCACGCTGGCCGTGACCAATGAGCTGCGCTTCGGCAGGAACGGTCCGCTGCACAACGGCCATTACGGCATATTCAATCAGTCGGGTGGCGTGGCGGATATCCAGCGCCTCGCCGGGACGCCGGGAGAAGTGAACCTGAGCGGCGGGTTGTTCAAGGTCGGTGAAACGACCACAGATATGGACGCGCGCGTGCTCTTCCGTCTGGGCGGAGGACGGGTCGAGCCGCGCGGCCCGACGTGGCTGGTCTTGCGTTCGCCGATCGAGTTGACCGGTCTCAACGGCGACGTGACCTTCGCGCCGTCCGCAGGACGCACGCTCCAGTTTACGGCGGCGGCGCCTGCGGCGGGTGCGGGCGGTTTCGTGAAGGAGGGAGAGGGCCAGCTCTATCTTTCCAACACCAACGCCTTCAGCGGGTCAGGGCTGATCCTGGCAGGGACGTGCACCGTCGCGGAAGCGGGCTGCCTGACGCAGTGCACCAATCTGTGGGTAGACACCGGCGCCCATCTGGACCTGCGGCGAAGCGGCGAGGCGCTGAACACCAACCTGGTGCTCAGGGCCGCAGCGGAAGGACGGGTCCACCTGAATTTCGAGGGCGAGGTTGAAGTCGGGGCGCTGGTGATCAACGGATACGCCTGTCCCGGACGCGGCCAGCGTTACGGCTCGTCAGCCTGCACCGGCGAGGTGGACAAGGTGCTGGACGAGACCTTTACGGGGACCGGCGTGTTGAAAGTGGTCGGGCCGCAAGGACCGCAGGGAACGCTGTTCGGACTGCGATGACGCGCGGCTTGGGTTCGGGAGGGACAAGCCCACCGCGAGGCCGTAGTGCGAATGATCGAGGGGATAACTTCCAACGCTCAACGTTCAACTTCCAACTCTCAAGTTATGGACGAACGGAAGAAAGTGAGAGGCGTTTTACGTGCTGAGAAAAAACACATGGCGGATGGCGGGGATCGTTATCGGATCCGTTCTTGCCGGAAGGGCGCAAGAGCGCACCGCGCTCTGCGTGGACGTGGACGTGTTCGACAACCAGACCGTGGCGCAGAGCCATTATGACGCGCCGTTCTACGGGCCGGCGCAGATCGACGCCCTGTTCGCGGCCTGCGCCAGCAACGGCGTGACGATGGCGACCTGGCGCGCGGTGTGTCAGATCGCCAGCTACCCGTCGCGCCTGACCTACGGCATCCACGAGGTGCCGCGCATCCGCTCGAATGCTGACGCGCGGCGGGCCGAGGGCGCGTTCGCCGCCAAGGTCGGTGTGGTGCCCGGTGCTCGGCCCCGCGTGGCGGCGTTGGACGCGCTGCCGTTCGGCGGGCTGGTGCAGCGCGTCGACGTGACGACACCGGACACCTTCGTGTTCCGCGCCGCGCTCAGCTCGCCGGTCTTGCCGGCGGCGCCGTGGCCCGCGCGTGCGCTCGCCGCGCTCGGCCTGGGACCGCGGATGGCGCGCGGGGCCTTTCTGGCTGCGGTGGACGCTGCCAGCGGCAAGGTGCTCGTGCGTGGCGATGAGGTGGCCGGTGAGGCGTTCCGGCATGCGGCCCTGCGCTTCGCGGCGGAACGTCCCTTCTTTGTCGGCGTGTTTTCGTACGGCCGGCCCGACATCCATGTGTTCGTGGCCGATGCGTTGTCGCTGCTGGACAGTACCGGAAAGGAACGGCTCGTCAACGGCGGCATGGAGGCGAGCGACGCCCTGCTGGAGCCTGAGGGCTGGCGGCAGAGCGGTGCGGCTTTCGTGACGCTCAACGGTGACTTCCGGATGTTGGATGCGGCGGGGAAGGCACGCGCCTTCCCTCGTGGTGACGCGGCGTTCAAGATCCTGCACCGTCCCCACACCGAGGAGCTGTTCGCGCGCGCCATCGCCGCCGGCGACCCGCTGGCCTGCGCGGGCCGGGCCGCGCTGAGCAACGGCGTGGCGCTCTATGCGTGGTTCGATCCGATCGATGACGGCCGGCGCGCGTTGCCGCCCGTCCAGGCGTGGAGTTCCAAATTTCTGGAAGAGCATCCGCACTTCCGCTGCGTGGACCGTGAAGGCCGTTCCCGCTGGGGCCTGCTCTGCTTCGGCTATCCGGAGGTGCGCGCCTACAAGACCGCTGTCGTTAAAGAACTGCTGGCGCGTGAAGGCGTGGCCGGCGTGGCCCTCAAACTGCACTATCAGCACAACGTCATCTGGGACGGCAACCGGCATGACTACGGCGGCTATCTCTACAACGATGTCGCGTTGGCCGATTACCACGCACGTTGGGGACAGCCCGCAGACGGCCGCTACGACACGTATAAACTGCGCATGATCTATGGGGAGTATGTGGTGCAGTGGCTGCGCGAGCTTCGTCCCCTGTTTACCGCGCGCGGCAAACGGCTCTGCCTGTTTCAGGCGCCGACCTCGCTGCTGGATCCGAGCTGCGGCGGCTGGGTGGTGCCGCCGGAACGGTTGATTGAAGAGCGGCTGTGCAAGGATTTTCTGATCGAGCCGCGGCACTGCGGCGACTCGGTTCAGCTCGTGCGCGACAGCGAACGCATCCGCGCGCTGCTCTGGCTGTGCCGGCGCAACGGCGTGCGCGCCGGGTTTGATTTCTGGATTCCAGGTCTGCCAGCAGAGGTCAAGCCGGCCGGGCGCGGCGTGTATATGCGCGACCGGTTGATCGATTTGGCGCAGGCCGGCTTTGATTATTTGGGCGTGTATGAAGAGATGTGCCTGGTGAAGCCCAACGTCTGGCCGATGCTTGGCGAGGCGCGGCGCGCCATCCTGGCTGCACCGCCGCCGAAGACGGCCGAGCCGGGCGCGCGTCCGCGCCGGCTGCGCAATGTGCTGGCGGTGGACAAAGGCGGCAGCGCGTGTGAAACCGGGTCAGGGAAGGAGACCGAATTTGTGACCGAGCTGATCGACGGCGATGACTCGACTCACTCGTCCGTCACGTTCGAGCACTGGCCGGTGACCATCGAACTGGCACCCGCGCGGCCTGCCGCCGTAAACCGGGTGGCATTGAAGGGCGGCAACCTGAGCTGGAAAAATCAATGCGCACCCGAAGATGTCAAGGTGGAGGGACGTGTGAACGGTGCCTGGCAGGTTCTGGCCGACGTGCGCGATGCGGCGACGCGGCGCGGCCACACCAACGCCGTGCCGCTGGTGTGCGCGTTCGAGCCGGTCACGGTGGAGCGGCTGCGCGTGACGGTCACGCGCGGCTCGGACATCGGCAAGCGCTTTCTTGTTTTGCGTGAAATCGAGGCGTATCACGAGGCAAGTCCGAATAACCAGCATGGAGGTGACAGATGAAGCATACGGGAATACGCTTGGGATGTATCCTGCTCGTCAGTGCGGCGTGCGCCGTGCAGGCCGCCACGCGCATCTGGCAGGGCAGTGTGGATTCAGCGTGGGCAAACAGCGCGAATTGGGAAGGCGGTGTCAAGCCGGGCCCTGACGATGTGGCCGAGCTGTCCGCAGCGGCGGGGGCGGTCGTGCTCTCCGAGAATGTGACGGTCGGTGACGTCCACTATGCGCCCGTGCCCGGTGAAGTGACGAATGTGTTGACGGTGTTGTCCGACACCGAGGCGCCCGCGTCAAAAAAGGTGATCCTGACCACGGCAGGGATGCGGCGGGTGCGCGTGGGCACGGGCGCGGAATTACGGATGGAGGCTGATCTCGCCCCTGACGGCGAGATGACCAAGGAGGGTTACGGGACGCTGGTGGTACGACGAGAGTTGAAGACGGTCGGCCGCTGCTATGTCGAGCAGGGACGGCTCGTGAACGAAGGCGCGATCGACGCCACGGACACGCATCTGCATGTGGGCACGGTGGAGCCCGATACAGGGGGGCCGGCCGAGTTCGTGATGCGCGACGGGGCGACCTATGCGTCGTACAACTCTGGGCTGCACGCTGATCTGTTGTGGGGCGGCAACCGGCTGCTGGAGGCCGGCACGGGTTCGCGCGCCGTCGTCACGCACGAAGGCGGCCTGCTCGACATGACCACCGCCTTGACGCAGGGCATCTTTCTGAACGGTTACGCGATCGGCGGACACGCGGAATACAATCTCTCGGGCGGCGAAGTGAATCTGAGCAATAAGACGATGTACGTCAGCTTTCGGGGGACGGGGGTTGTCAATCAGAGCGCCGGCGTGCTGCGTGCCGCAACCATGAACCTTTCGGCGGATGCCCGCGGGCTCGGGACCTATCATCTGACGGGCGGCGAGCTGTGGCTCGGGGGCGGCGTCTCTCGCGGGGGAGGCGTTGGCAGCGCGCTCAATCTCGGCGGCGGCGCGATTCTGCGGCCGTTCAACGCCGGCTATACGATTAACGCCGACACCACGCCCCGGCTGACCGGCGGGCTGGTCCGCTTCTGTTCGGAAGGCAGCGGCTTCACGAACACAATCGGCTCGCTGGCCGGGCCAGGCGGGCTCGTGAAGGAGGGCGCGGACACGTTGGTCCTGGCTGGCGCGAGCTTCGCCGGTCCGCTCCTTGTCAGCAACGGCACGGTGACCGCGACAGGAACGCTGAATGGCTTGAACGCGGTGACGGTGGCCGGCGGGCTCCTCGATCTGGCACCCGGCGTGTTTGCGAAACTCAGTGCGCTGATGGTGACCGGCGGCGTGTTCCGGTTGAACACCAATAGCGCGGTGGTGGTCACAGGGAACGACCCTTGGGCGCGTGTCGCGGGGGAGGGTACGCTTGAACTGGATGACGGCGCGCGTCTGGTTTGTTTGGACGTCTCAGAACAGGGGACAGTTGCACTGACGGGTGGCACGGCCACGGTGTTCCGGGCAAGGATCGGCGGCCTTGAGCTGGATGCAGGGCTTTATCGGGCCGCTGACCTGGAGGCACTCTCCGGGACGGGCGCGTTGTCGGTTGAACTGCAACGGCCGGGGCGGCTGCTCGCGGACGGTTTCTCGCGCGATGACGCCGCGCCGACCTACGACAGTCTGGGCCGCACTGAGTCGGGCGCCGCCGACTGGGCCGAATACATGCCGTTTCAGCGTATCGGGGACATCGCTGCCGTGGTTGGCGGCGAGTTGCATCTGGGCAACGGGAGCAGCGATCCGGCCTTGGCCTTGGCAGCGGCGTCCTGGCCGAACGGCCTGTTCACGACGCGGCTGCGCTTCGTGCGGTCCGGCATATCGGGCGCGACGGTC
>MWEJ01000055.1 GCA_002071025.1 Verrucomicrobia bacterium ADurb.Bin070
GAACGGCGAGGTGGCGGTCTTCATGCCCTCCAGCGTGGTCGGCGCCATCTGTCCGCCGGTCATGCCGTAGATCGCATTGTTCACGAAAAAGACCGCCATGTGCTCGCCGCGGCTCGCGGCCTGAAAGGTGTTGTTGAAACCGATCGCGCCCAGGTCGCCGTCGCCCTGATAGGAGACGACCACCGCGTCACGCCGCACGCGGTTGATCGCCGTGCCCACCGCCGGCGCGCGCCCGTGCGCGGCCCCCACGTTGCCGCAGTCCCAATAGTAATAGCCGAACACCGCGCACCCGATGGGGTTCACGATGACGGTGCGGTCTTGAATGCCGAGATCCACCATCGCTTCCGTGATCAGCTTGTGGATGATGCCGTGGCCGCAGCCCGCGCAATAATGCGTCGCACGCGTCTGCTTGCCGCTGCGGCAAAAGACCTCATACATGCCCACTGTTTTCTTCTCTGTCATGAAATCACCTATTTCCTCATCGTCGCGCGGGCCGCCTCGACCACATCGTCCACGGTCATCACCATGCCGCCCATCCGGTTACAGAGCCCCACCTCCTGGCAGCGCCCGCCAGCCGTGGCGAGCGCGAGGATCACATCGTTATAAAACTGCCCGGCACTCAACTCGACCACCATCGCCCGGCGGCCCAGCAACGTCGCGCTCAGCGCTTCGGCCGGGAACGGGTTGAGCGTCAGAGGACGGAACACGCCGGCCTTCACGCCGGAGGCCCGCAGCGCTTCGGCGGCCGTGCGCGCGATGCGGCTGCAAATCCCGTAGGCCACCAGCACGATCTCGGCATCGTCGCACAGATACGCCTCGTGGCACGCGTCCGCCTTCATCGCGGCGTATTTGGCCTGCAGACGCAGGTTATGCGCCTCCTGCGCCGGCGCGTCCAGATAGATCGACGTGATCAGATTCTTGCGCGTCTCGGGGGTCGCGTGCACCGCCCACGCCGACGTATCGGGACGCGGCTGTTCATGCTCCGGCAGCACCAGCGTCTCCATCATCTGGCCGAGCAGTCCGTCGGCCAGCACGATCGCCGGCGTCATGTACCGGAAGGAGAGTTCAAAGGCGCGCAGCGTCAGATCGCACATCTCCTGCACACTGGCCGGGGCCAGCACCACGCACTGGTAATTGCCGTGGCCGCCGCCTTTGACCGCCTGGTTGTAGTCGCCCTGCTCGGGATACACGTTGCCGAGCCCCGGCCCGGCGCGCATGATGTTGACGATCACGCCCGGCAGATTGGCGCCCGCCATATACGAGATGCCCTCCTGCATCAGGCTCATGCCCGGCCCCGAGGTCGCCGTCATCGAGAGCCGGCCGGCCGCCGCAGCGCCGTAGACCATATAGATCGACGCCGTCTCACACTCGGCCTGCAGAAACTCGCGCCCCACCGAAGGAAACCAGCGGGCCGCCGCATGCGCGATCTCGCTGGCCGGCGTGATGGGATACCCGAAATACACATCGCAGCCGGCGTAGAGTGCGCCGATCACGACCGCTTCATTGCCTTTAACAAACTTTGTCATGGTTCCGTGTTCTCTCTCTCCGGACACCGTCCGTGTCCACGCGCCTCCGCGCTACGGTTTCTGGATCGTGATCGCATACGGTTCGGGGCAGTTGTAGAAACAGATCGCGCACCCCGTGCAACCTTCCCCCACGTACTCCGCCGGCTTGACGCCCCGGCTGTTCATCCGGTCAGCCAGCCGCAGGCATTTTTTGGGGCAGGCATTCACGCAGCGCCCGCAGCTCTTGCACTCGTCGGCCGCGATCACGGGACGCGGCAGCGCCGGCCCGGCAGTTTCCTTCTCAGTGTCAGACATTCCGTCTCCTCACCTCGTAACAGGTCTAAAAAAGTGCGCGATAGTCTGCCACTTTTGAGCCGCAGGCGCAAGACCTCCCGTCGACTTCTTCGCTCGTTCGCGGATAGGGCTGGGCAAACCGGCGCGGAAACGGTATCCTGTGACTATCGTTTTAAGGATCATCATGAAGCTCACCCAAGACCTTCTCAACCGACTTCTTAACGGCGAACGGCTGGCGGCCGCCGATCTCGCCGCTCTGCTCAATGCCCAGGGCAAAGCGTGCGATCTGATCTATCAGGCCGCCGACGCGTTGCGCCAGCGCATCATGGGCGACCCGGTCCATCTGCGCGGCATCATCGAGTTTTCAAACATCTGCAAGAACCATTGCTGGTATTGCGGCATCCGCTGTGACAACACCGGCGTGGGGCGCTACCGGATGAGCGAAGACGAGGTCCTAGAGGTCGCCCATAACGCCAAGCGCTGGGGCTGCGGCACCGTGGTTCTGCAATCCGGCGAGGACCCCTTTTTTACCGCCGAATTGCTCAGCGCGCTCGTCCGCCGCGTCAAATTGGAGACCGGCCTGGCGGTCACACTCTCGGTCGGCGTGCGGACGCGCGAGGAGCTGGCCCTCATCCGGCAGGCCGGGTGCGACCGTTACCTGCTGCGGTTTGAGACTACCTCGAACGCGCTGTTCTCCGCGATTCATCCGGACGAATCCTTCGAGCACCGCGTGCAGTGTCTCAAAGACCTGCGTGACCTGGGGTATCAGGTCGGCAGCGGCTTCATGATCGGCCTGCCCGGCTCAACGGCCGAGATGATTGCCACCGACATCCTGTTCGCGACGGATCTCGCGCTCGACATGATCGGCTGCGGCCCGTTCCTTGCACATCCGGACACGCCCCTCGCGGAAAAGCCGCTGCTGGAAGACCGCAGCATCTACTACAAGGCCATTGCGTTGCTGCGGCTGCTGAATCCGGCCGCGCACATTCCAGCCACCACCGCGTTCGACGCGTTGGACCCCGACGGGCGGAACCTCGTCTTGACACGCGGCGCAAATGTCTTCATGCCGAACCTGACGCCCGGCAGATACCGCAAACTCTACCAGCTCTACCCCAATAAGCCCTGCGTGGACGAAGACGGCGCGGCCTGCGCGATCTGCGTGCGCGGCCGGCTCTCCGCCCTGGGACGCGGAATCGCGACGGGGCCCGGCCACACCGCGCGCCACTAAACGACGTACCCTGCGGCATGTCCGGTGCCGCACCGATTGCTATGTCTGCTTTCGACACCCTTCTCCAAAATCAGAAACCGCGCGTGCAGGCGGTGCTCAACATCCTGCTCGAGAGCCCGTATTTCTACAAGACGGACCACGAGGAGCACTTTCTCTTTTTGCGGCGCTACCAGCGCGAATTCGCCGGCTTCTTCGAGGAGACCTTCGGCTGGCAGCTCGTGAGCGACGCCAAGTGCGCACGGCTTTATAAGCCGGAGTGGTTCAACGAGCGGATCACGCCCTCAAACCGCGACCTGTTCACCTTCACGCGGCGCGACGAATGCTTGGCCTTCATGCTGTTGCTGGAGTTTTTCGAGAGCCGCCTGGAGGAGGAGTCTGCCAGCGTCGAAGAACCGGACAACATCCGTTTCCGGTTCGGCGACCTGTTGCTCTATACGCGCAACCGGTTCACCGAACTCTTCCCTGAGCAAGCGTCAGGGTATTCCGACGAGGATGTCCGTAAAATCCTGCGCCCGGTCATGCCGCAGCTTGAGAAATACCGCTTTCTGGTCCGGCTCGATCCGCCCGATGATGAACGCATCGAGCCGGACGACACCATTTACGAGTGCCTGCCGGCTCTTTGGCATTACAGCGTGCAGCGCATCTCGCGTCCGCTCGGCGAGAGCCCTGCCCAACCGCTCTGATGCTTATGCCTTGGCGACCGCATAGTTCGCGGAGGCAAAGGACCAGTTCACCAGCTTGTCCAGCACCGCCTTCACATAATCGGCCCGGCGGTTCTGCCAGTCCAGATAGTAGGCGTGCTCCCACACATCGATGGTCAGCAGCGGCGTAACGCCCTTCTGCGTGAACGGCGTTTCGGCGTTCGGCGTTTTAACCACGCTGACCGCCCCTTTCTTCGCCACGAGCCAGGCCCAGCCGCTGCCGAACTGGGTCAGCGCCGCCTCTGCCAGCGCTTTGTTGCACGCCTCCATCGACCCGAAGGCCGCATGGATCGCCGCAGCCAGCGCCGCCGACGGCGCGCCGCCGCTGCCGGCCGGCGCCAACGACTTCCAGTAGAAGGTGTGGTTCCAGACCTGCGCCGCGTTATTGAAGAGCGCCGCATGGTCCGCACAGCCGGCCGTCGCGCAGACCACCGCCTCCAGCGACTGCCCGGCGAAGGGCGACCCCGGCAGCAGTTTGTTGAGGGTATTCACATACCCCTGATGGTGCTTGCCATAATGGAAGCTCAGCGTCTGCGCCGAGATCAGCGGCGCCAGCGCGTCCTGGCCGTACGGCAACGGCGGCAGCGTGATCGGAGCACCGGAAGCAGCCGCGCGACAGGCGGCCTTGGGTACGGTCGCGCAACCGGCTGCCGCGCCTGCGGCCGCAGCCATAAAGGTCCGACGCGACACGGTGCACAAACGTGTGAGGTTCGCTTGATTCATGACTTCGCCCTTTCCTGCTTGTTATCTGTTCGCGTGTTAAAAGGAGGCCGACACCGAAAGGCCGCCCCACAGAATGTCCTCGTCCCAATACGGTTCCGCGTCGCGCGCATCGCTATCGATCAGCGACATCCACGCGATGCGGCCGCCGACCGACACAGAATCCGTCAGCGAAAAATCCGCATAGACCGCCGCATTGAAATCCATCAGGCCCGCATCGTCGGTCCCGACATACGCCATATAGTCGTCGTCGCCGGCGCCCAGCGAAACCTCCGCGCCCAGTGTCAGTTGGTCGGACAGCGAGACCTCTTTGTTGAGGCCGACGTTCAGGTAGAAGCCGTCATAGTCCGCATAGTCATAGGTCAGGCAGGCGAACGGCGTAACCAGGTCGTTGTTGTAAGCCGCATACACATACACCTCGCGCGTGCTGGCCCAATAGTCCTGCCCGTTCGCGCGCGGGAAGGTATACCAGTAATGCCCGATCTCCAACGAGACCTCGCCCACGTCGATCCCGTAAAAGAGCTGGTAGTCGATCTCGTTCAATCCGCCGCCAGACACTTGGCGGTTACGGTCGGTCAGATCGAAATTGCTCCAGAGCCCGGCGCCGAATGTTCCGTAATCCGCCGTGGCGTAAGTCAGCTCGGCCGCAGGCTGGAAGACCGGACGATCATTGTACACGCATCCGCGCCAGACATAGGCCGAAAAGAGATCCGCCGTGGCTTCCATCCCCCATCCGGTTTCAGAATCCTCCTCCTGAACGGCGACCGGCGCCTCCTGCGCCATCAGGCCCGTTGCCACCGCCGCCACCGCCGCCATCATCATCCCTGTCTTCATCGACGTCCTTTTTTGTTAAACGGTTTCTATGTCTCAGCCTGCAGAACAAGCCGCAAGCCCCCTCGCCCGCAAGGTTCTCACTGACCGCGTGATCATATCAGACCCGCGCACAAAACGGCAATCCGAGAATGTCGTCCTGCGAATCTGTCAGCCGCCTCGCTCGATCAGATACCAGAGCGTCGCGTGTACCCCTGCCGTTTTCAGCGCGGCACCGCTCATCGGCACCTGCGCCCGGCGTCTGCCGCTGCCGTCCAGCGCGGTCGCGCGCCATCCCGTGCCGGGCAAGGTCACGGTCAGCGGCACCGGCTCAGCCAGCGTCGGCCCCTCGCCCCACTCCGTCACGCCGGTGCGCGCCCCATTCCAGCGCTGCCCGGCGTTTTCCACTCTCGCCACGGCGGTGAGCAGCAGGCGCTGCGACTCGGCGACCGGCCGCGCGTCGAGCGCGACCAGCGCGATGTTGGCATACCCGTTGCGCGTGCCGGCACCGACCTCCAGGCGCACATCCCCGAGATGGAACGTCCGGCCCCCGACCCTGCCGATCAGCACACGCGCGGCCGGCGCATTGACCCGCAGCGACACCGCCTCCTCCGCCAGCCGGTCAAACTCAATCTCGCCCGTGTCGCTGACGATCGACCGCCCCTCCAGCCCGCTCGCGCCGCTGAGCGCGGGCGCACCCGACGCCGTCAACCGGCACGCCGTTTTGCGGCGCCACACATCCGACACGTTTCCCTTGCCCTGTTCAAGCACGCCTGACACGCCGCTCCAGACATTGTCCACCAGATGCGCGGCGATCGCTTTTTCAGGCACATCCAGCATAAGCGGCGCGCGCGCCGGCGCGACAAGTCCCTGCCGGAAGAGCAGCGCCATCGCCGGCACCATACACATCTGTCCCGCATGTCCGGTTGTGGCGTAGTGGCTCTGAATGCGGCTGTGCCCCTGCTTGCCGCCTTGGAAGTTATACCACGAATACTCCGCGAATCCGGCCCAGCCCTGATAGGCCGCGAGCAGCGCCAGTAGCGGAAAATTCTCCGAGGCA
Organism: Verrucomicrobia bacterium ADurb.Bin070; assembly: GCA_002071025.1. GTDB lineage: Bacteria > Verrucomicrobiota > Kiritimatiellia > RFP12 > UBA1067 > DUPH01. The sequence goes on from MWEJ01000055.1 coordinate 6,319, forward strand.
TGATCGTTCGGCGGGTTAAGGTCGAATTCAGTCATCAGAAACGGCTTGCCCGCCACCCGCCACAAGGCCGCTCGCTCGAGCGCGCCGAACGCCGCGCCGACCATCGACGCATTGCGGACCGTGCGGAGGCGTCCCCCCTGCGCGTCCTCCGCTTCATGCGGATGGCACGGATAACAGTGCATGTCGATCACGTCTCCGAGACGCGCCTCGCGCCGGAGACCGGCCAGCCCGCCATAGCTCGCCTGCGTGCAGTAGATCATCGCGCGCGCCCCCAATTCGTCGCGCAGCAGGCGAGTCAGCGCCGTCACGTATGCATCCTCCTCGGCCATCAGAAAGCGCATGAAATCCGCCGAACGCTCAGGGCAGGCAGTATCCGCCACCAGCGGCACACCGCCCGCCTCGATGCGTTCGCCGTCGCGCAGCCCGATCACCGCATAACGTCCCTCGCGCACCGAAACGCCGGCCAGCTCGATGACGCCGGCCTGACGGCCGGCCGCGAAGTTGAGCCGCATCGGCACGGCATCGGGATTGTCGACCGTGCAGGTCACGCCGTACTCGCGCCACGTGCCGTCGAGCGCGATCGTCGCCCCGCCGCGTGCGGAGGTCCACGGCGCCTGCTGCATCATCAGGCCCACGCCCAGCTTCACGGACACGCCGCCGGCCGCGCGCGCCCGGAAAGAGATCGCATACGTTTTGCCGTGCTCAACCGGAAGGGCGGGCACCATGGCCTGCACGTGCCACGTGTCGCTGCCGCCCGACGCCACCTCCCAGCGCAGCGCAGACGCGCCGCTTGCGGCGTCATCCACCGCGCGCGCCACCGCTTTTGCGCCGCCGGCACACTGGAATGACCACTCGCGCGTGCCGTGTTGAAACATTCCGTTCTTCAAAAGCTCAGGCCCTTTCGCTGCCTGCGCAGAGGCATTCCACGCGGCGCGCACGGCCTCGCTGCCGCCATAGGTCTTGGCGAGCCAAGCATTCCATTTGCGCGTCACCGCGCCGCGAAACGGCTCCGGCAGCCCGGCCAGCGCGTAGGCGATCTGAAACGCGGTGTTCTCGTTGTTCAGCTCGATCACCGCCACAGCCGGGTCTTTCGCATACGAGAGCCCGGTATAGGGATTGACGTGGCCGATCAAGTCGCGCGCGTATTGCTGCTGCGACGCGATGTACGGCTCATAGATGAAGTCGATGCCCTTGCCGAAACGGTGCACCTCTTTCGGCTGGCCGGGATAGGGACGGCAGACATGCAGGTTGATGTCCACGTAGATGCCGTTCTCCTTGAGTTGAGCGATCAGCCAGTCGAATTGGTCGAGCTTCTCCGGGTTCAGCGTCTGCATGTCGTCGTTGAGGATGCCCTGCGGCGCCTTGGCGAAATCGAAGTAATGCAGCCGGATGAAGTTGAAGCCGAGTTCTCTGAGCCGACGCGCCATGCGCGGCGCCTGCTCCTTGGGCGGCATGGGATGGTGGTCGCAGATGTTCGAGCCGAACAGCCGCACTTCGCGGCCGCGGCAGTCCACGATCCGCTCGCCGTCCGGCCTCAGATGCCCGTGCGTCCCAGCCGGCTCCGCGTTGAGAAACGAGAGGTCAATCGGCGTGCCGGCAGTGTGAGCATCCGCCAGGTCAGGAATGACGAAAGGAAACCACCCCTGTCGCCCGTCGTCCGTAGCCGCACACGCAGCGGCCGCTGCCAACCCGACTGAAACGATCACACACCGCATCGCATTATCTCCCTTCAAACGACTCTCGACCGCCGCTGGCCACACGGCCCCTCGGACACGCCCCGTCTGCCGCTACCAAAACCGCCAACCAGGCTTGGAGACGCGCAGAGCCTGCGGTTCGCCGGTGATTGTCAGGCCCGGAATCGTGACAAGTCCCTCGGCGTCGGCGTGGATCGTGCCTGATCGGGCGCCAAACGACCAGCGGACCTCCTCCCCGGGATTCACGCTGAAACGCTGCAACCGCCGCAATGTGACGGTAGCCGTCGCCTCTTCCGGCAGCGCGAACGCGGTCTTTATCATCTGAGGCGTCAGCAGGAACAACGAAACCGCCGCCTGTCGCCGACGGTCCGCTAACGGCTTCCAGCGGAAAAAGGCGTTGACCTGCCCCGGACGCTTATCATCGAGCCGCTCAGGCCACGGCAGCGGGTCGTTGGTTGAGGCATCCGTAAAGACGGCGTACAGCTCATTCTTCCGCACACCCAACCAGTCAAACGAATGAACCAGATCGTTGACCGCAAGTATTTTTTCGTCGTTGTTGGCGTGTCCGAAGGGCCCCCAGTAAAAGTAGAGCGGGTACTTGCGCGCGTTCATCACGTTGACAAAGGCCTCGTGGTTGGTGGACCACGAATCGTTGGGCGCCGAGTAATCGATACAGACTGGCGGGTCTGCGAGACGCATGCCTGCGGGCAGAGCCGCGTACGGCGGGAAGCCCATGCGGCTCGAGACGTGCTCGACGCGGGCAGGGACGTTGGCCTTGATCGCCGCGAAGACATCGCCGTGGCGCATGCCGATGCCCAGCGTGCCGCTGCCGCCCATCGAATTACCGCACAGGTAGACCCGGTGCGGATCGATCGCATACGCTTCGATCACCCACTTCACCGTATCGATCACGCGCCTTTCGGTGGGACTGACGTCGGGCCCCTTGTATGACTGGATACCCCACCACCAATCGCCTTTGTTGCCGCGGCAGTCGAGATAGAGCGCGAAGAAATCTGCCGGCGCGTGATAGATGTCATGATTGCCGGGCGTAAGCGTACATTTCAGGCACGAGTACACGTCGTGCCCGGCCGAATGCAGTACCACGTAGAGCGGCGCATGCCTGCGCGCCTGCTTGGGATGGAGCACCAAGAAGGCATCCTTCTGGGGCGCCGCATAGCCCCACGCCTCCTTCACGCCGTTGGTGTAAACCTCCAGCCGCCGCCCCATGTGGAGTTGCTCCGAGGTTTTTTCAGGCGTCCAGATCTCGGCGTGAGCGCCCGCGCTCAGACAAAACGCCAGTCCCAGCACCATCCAGTTCTTCAGCATCATAGGAATCCTTCTTTTCAGTCGTTTCTCGTTAGCGCGCATTCAGCGTCGCTGTACCAGTTCGACCGGACCTTTGACGTGAACGTCCAGCCGCACGCCGCCCTCTTGCCGCATGACGTTCCGGACCGACACCGTGTTGAACGCGACCTGTTCCGCAAGGCCGGCCGGCAGCACGACGGTGCGCTGCTGCTCGCGCGAGGGATCGCCCGGCAGCAGCGCCAGGCGCGTGAGACGGCCATCCTTCACTTCGGTCTCGATGGCCAGATCGCCGTGGCAGGCGAGCTTGAAGGCGTAATCCCGCCACGCCGCCGGCACGCCGCGCGCGAGCAGAATGCGCCCCTCGCGGTTTTGCACCAGCATCTGGTTGAGCGCGTAGACAACGTTGCCCGAGGCGGTGGAGAACCAGGGGCAGCGGCGCACCTTCTCCTCGTTGATCTCGAACATCTCGCCGAAACAGCCGGCGCCGTCCGCCGCCTCACGCAGCATGCGCGCCGGCCCGACCGTGTCGCCCAACTCGGCCAGCGCCGCCGCCATCCAGCCCAGATACCACGCGCACACGGAAGTGCCCATCTGATACATGTTGCCGAAAGCCCGGCCGTGCTGCATATAGTGGTAGGCAGCGGCGCGCTGGCGCGGCTCGGTCTCGTCGAACACCGGATACGGAAAGAGTCCGCCCAACGTGGCGACGCTTTCGTCCCTGCACCCCGCGTAGGGCACAAAACGTCCGTTCTCCTCCGGCAGCGACTCGCGCAGTTTCGCGGCCGTCCGTGTCCACGCGGCCGCTTCCGTCTCATCCATCTTGAGCAGCGACGCCGCACGCGACGCCGCCTCCAGCGTGTAGATCGCGCCGCATGAGGTCATGAAGGGGTTGGCCTTCGCCGGACCGAGCCGCTCCAGGTCCGTGCATTTGCCAATGACCACACGGCCGTCCGGCAGGTCGTAGACCATATTGGCGAAAAAGAATCGCGCGCATTCCCTGATCACCGGGTAGCCGGTGTTTTCCAGATATGCCGGGTCCTCCGTGTAGAGGTACTGGTACCACGCCGCCAACGCAATGTTGGACATGTGGAAGACGTGTTCCATCCAGAAGCCGGGCGGCGAGGCCTCAGTCGAATCCTCCAGCGTCTCCCACGGATAGCGCGCACCGAACAGGCCCGGTTTTCCGTAGTGCGCCGCGCGGTCGAGCGCGACTTTGAGCCCCGCGCGGCGGAACTCGGGACCGCGCCGCGCGATGTCGCGGTGGTTGCTGCTGACCAGCGCCTGATAGCAGAACATCTCGTCCCAGCCGAAAAAACGGCCCGCCCAGTGCGTGTTGAAAATGCCGACGGGAAACGACCACCGGGTCGCGTTGGCCCGCAGATGGTATTGCGCCGTGTTGTACGCGGTTTCCAGCCGCGCGTCCGGCAGACGAACGAAAGACTCGTCCCAGTATGCGTCCCAGGCCTTCCGATGCTCGGCGAAGAGGCCGTCGAAACCCTGCCGCAACGCCAGCGCCTGCAGCTTGGCCGCGCGCGCCTCGAAATCCTTGCCGTCCAGCGAATCGGCGAAGAGCAGGCAGAAGGTCACCTCGACCGGCTTCCCGCCGTCGAGCGCGAGGTCGGCGCTCAGCGCGGCAGTCTGCCCGTCGACCGCGGCCGCGACGGCCCGGTCGGCGAAGACGGCGACCAAGCCCTCGCACGGCCGGTGGGCGTCGGCCTGGAAGCGGAACTCCGCGCGCCTGGAGGCATCGTTCCACGCCGACGCGCAGGTCACGCGCCGGGGGGCCTTGTTCTCGTTGCCCGTAGCCGTGAAGCGGTACGTGAAGGTCAGCCGCGCCGAGCGGGCCGCGGCGTTCGCGGCGGAGACGCGCTTCCTGACCACGACCAGATCGCCCGCGAACGGGCAGAAGACGTCCGTTTCGACCGTCAGTCCGTTGCCGTACACATTCCGGCAACTCACGTGCGCCGACCGCGTGTCGAGCGTCTGCGTCCACCGCGCCGGCACCGATTGCGTTTCGCCGGCCGCCGCCTCGACCTCGGTTTCGAAGTGCCCGAACGGGATGAGTTGGTCTTTCGGCGGCCCGTAGCGGCGACCGGCCCAAAAGATTGTCGGCGTCATTTTCACATACCTGTTCTGAGCTTGGCAACCCAGATAGTCGATCAGCATGCAAAGGCTACCGTTGCTGACCAACGGCGGCACGTAGCCGGGCGGAACCGCGTTCGACACCCCGCTCACCGTATTGACAAAACGTGAAGTTTCGCCCGCACACGCGCCGGCAGCGATGAGACACACGCCCACCGCAGCCACTTTCCACTTGTTCATGTCGTCCCCCTCGCCTGTTCCGCACCGCTTTACTTTGAAATGAACCGGATATTCCTTGTGTGCGCGCCAACCGTGACCGCCGCCGATTTTTCACTCACCGGGCACCCGAAGCGCCGCACATTCTCGAACGTCACGTCCTCCACGTTTCGTTGTTCATCGGCCCCCACGACGCACATCTCGCCCCCGAAGCGCTCCGCATTTCCCGTCACCTCGATGTCCTTGAACATACACGCCGAAAGGCGACCGGCAGTGGCATACTTCCGACCGCCCACTCCGCAGACCATCGGCTTGGCCAAAACCAGCACGGCCTGGTACTCGTCCGCGTGGATCCGGATGTTTTCAAAGCGCAGGTCTCGCATCGGCATGTCGCCGCTGGGCTGCAGGAAAAAGACGGTGTTGCACCAAAACGCCTCGGGGGGACGATAGTTCATGCTGTAGTGAAGCACGTCGATATCACGGGCGACAAGCCCGCTCATCTCTGCCGCTTCGCACTCGTAACCGACCCGGAATATATTCGCCCGGTCCGTCCAGAACTCGCAGGATTCGATCACCATTTTCTCGCACGGCTTCCGTCCCCATCCGTCGAGCCCCTTGACCGCGATGCAGTCATCTTGCGTCCGAATGAAGCAGTTGCGGACTGTGACGTCGCGCGAGTTGACCACGTCGATGCCGTCGTCGTTCAGCACCCGCGATCCGCAGATCTTCACATTGTCGATCAGAACTCCGTCGCACCCGGCCGGGACAACCGCCCACGTCCAGGGGCCCCGCACGATCACGTCCCGGACGACCAGGTTTCTGCACCCCGCAAAATTCAGCATGAAACCGGCAGGGCCTTTGAGATGCGGGTAGTCGTTCCCGTCGAGGATGCCCCGGCCGCGCACCGTGATATTTGTCCCTCTGGCCTCCACGCAGCCCTTGACCACCGCCCCGCCCGCCAGATAGAGCGTCTGGTTGTCCGTCAGCCGAACCTTGACCGGCTTGTGAACACCGGGACCGAAATAGACGACGTTCGTGTCCCCGGGCTGCGGCAGATTCGTCTCTAAAGGATTGCCGAACAACAACAACGGGCTGTTGCGGCCGTCACGTTTGATCGCGATCCGGAAGGGCTGGCGCGCCGAGAAGCTCAGCGCGTTCGGACCTTCAGCCGTCGGTTGAATGCCGAAACGCTCAGGCAGGATCTTCACACGGGCCAACGATTGCGTCGACGTCACCCGCACGGTCACGTCGCCCGAGAAATCGAAAGACGCGAAATAGTACTTTTTATCGAAATACTGAGATTCAGCTCGATATACGTCGACCGGACGGCCGTTGACTTCAACCCGGTAATCGGCTGCCACGATCTCCTCAGCCGGTGCCGGATACGTGACGACCTGCGCCGCAAACCGGCCCCGCGCCGCATCCAAGGGCGCGCACGCGGCCGCGCCCACGCAAAGCAAACCGGCCACCGACCATCGCGCCAAACAACGTCCCCATGCGTTCATTGTCATACCCGTATCGTTATCATCCACCCCCGCATGCGCCGCACTCTCGATTATCCGAATTCGGCCCTTGATTTTGCGAACGCGCCCCGCCCGGGCGGCAGACCGCGCTCAATCGCTATCAGTGCGAAAAGGCGGAGCCGGCAAGCCGGCTCCGTTGACCATCTTGCACGCGGAATTGCGGTTCAGGCCAGCGCCTGCCTGCAAAACTGCACGCACTTGGCGACTTCGCACACGGCGTCGGAATCCTGCGGAACCGGGTACTCCAGTTCGATGTCGGCGTGGATGCGCCACTTGTTTTTCTTGAGAACTTGCAGCGCCTCGACAACCGGCGTGTCGCCTTGCCCGAACGGCATGTTCGCGCCTTTGTTCGCCTTGTTCTTTCGATCCTTGAGATGCAGGCTGAAGATGCGGTCGTGATACTTTTCGATGATCGCGAGCACCGGATCGTCATTCGCCGCCACATAGTGGCCGATGTCGAGATTGATCGCCAGATTCTTGCCATAGGACAGGATCGGGCCGTCATAGGTGGTCGCGTTGATCTGCGTGTGATTGTGGAACGCCACCTTCACGCCGTGCTGGTCCGCCATCGGCCCGACACGCTTGGCCGCCTCTTCGGAGATTTCGCGCGTGATGGCTTTGGCACCCAGCGCCTTGGCCACGTTGAAGTAGTAGGCGATCCGCTCGTCCGTGCAGCCCTTGTCCCCGATATTGCCGAACTTGACGATGTGGATGCCGACCCCGGCGTCCGCATACATCTTGCGCAGTTCCGCCACCTTT